>JBICIB010000438.1:0-8621 GCA_043101415.1 Planctomycetota bacterium JB042
GCCGTCGGGCGGCCGGGACGGCGGGCGCGGCGGGAGCGGCGCTGGTCGTCGCGTGCTCCGCGGGCGCGATCCGGTCGTCGGGGCTGGCGATGAGCGAGACGGCGACGCTCGCGCTCGGCGCCCTCGCGCTCCTCGGCGTCGCGATCGTCGTCTCCCGGCCGCGAGCGGATCGCGACGGGACCGGGTGGCTCGTCGCCGCCGGGGTCGCCGTCGCCCTCGCGTTCTCGATCCGGTACACGAACCTCGCGGTCGTCGGTCCCGCGCTCCTCTTCCTCGGGCTCCCGCACGCGTTCGCGCCGGCCCGCCGCGTCCGTGCGCTCCTCGCGTTCGGACTGCCGGTCGCGGCCGGCGTGATCGCCGAGCTGGTGCGTCACCGCGCGACGTTCTCCGCGTGGACGCGCGACGGGTACCACTTCTGGGTCCCCGAGGTGTACGACCGGCCGGGCCTCCTCTTCTCGGTCCGGTACGCGGCGAAGGGGATCGAGGGGTACTGGGAGAAGGGGAACCTCGAGGCGTACCTCGACGTGCTCCGGGGCGCCGACGACGAGCTGTACGTCCCGATCGTCGCGGTGCTCGTCGTCGTCGGGTTCGCGCGCTCGCTGCTGCGCCTCCGGTCGTGTCCGGTGGCGCGCTGGCTGGTCGTCGCCGCGACGCTCGTCCTCCCCGCGCTCTTCGGCTTCTACCTGGTCTACTTCTGGCAGTCGCCGCGGTTCCTCCTGGCCGCGCTCCCGCTGCTCGCGGTCTTCGCGGGGGCGGGCGTCGAGGGGCTGCGCGAACTCGCGTCGAAGGTCTCGCGGGGCGCGGGGGTCGCGGTCGCCGGGCTCGCGCTCGCCGCGCTGGCGGTCGCGATCGGACGGCCGGCGTTCGACCGCGCGCTCGAGCGGCCCGACCCGTCGCCGCCGCCTCCGCTCACCGCGGTCCTCCCGAGCCTCGCCGCCGACCTGCCGCCGGACGCGGTCGTGATCGTCAACTTCCCGGTCACGCTGGCGGCGCCCGCGCTCGGTCCGGACCGCGAGCTCGTCGTGACGAACCGGCACGACGCGGATCCGCACCTGGAACGCATCCACGCCCACGGCCTGGTCGGGGCCGGAGGGCGGACGTCGAGCGTCCGGTCGCTGGCGATCGGCGACGCGCCGGACCAGGACGGGATCGAGTTCGTGCTCCGGGCCCTGCGGGACGGACGCCCCGTCCGCTACGTCCACGCGATCCGCGAGGCCCCCGGCGGGCGCGGAATCGAGGAGCTCGCGAAGCGGGCGACATTCGGGGAGCCGCGGGCGCGCCCGCCGTTCACGGTGGTCGAGGTGCGATTGCCCTGAGCCTCGGATTGTCGCGGGGGCGGACGACCAGGGCGGGCTCCGGAACGAGACGAGGGTGTCCGGCCCCACGGTTCGAGCCCTTCGCCCCGCGCGGTGTTCGGGGTCGAACGCGGATTCCGGGAAGGCGACGACGCGGGGCGTCGTCTTCCGGACGGGAGGGCGGGCGCTCGGCGTACCGCCCCTCCCTCGACGCGGGAGGACCGATGTTCGGAAGGAGACCGTCGAGCCCGGAGGCACGCTCCCTCGTCTGCATCGGAGCGCTCGGCGTGGCGGCGGTGCTGTCGTCGCTCGCGCTTCCTCGGGTGCCGCGGTGCTTCCCCGTGCTGGAGAAGTCCGAGTCCACCGCCCTGAGGTTGGCGGCGGTTCGAGACGCGGCCGGCGAGTTCCGCTCGCGCCACGGCGTCGGCCCCGACCGGATCGAGCTCCTCGCCGTCCCCGATCCGAGGAACCTCGACGAGCCGTTCCTCGAGGCCGGCGGTCTGCGTGACGCCTGGGGCGCGCCGCTCATCTACGTCGTCGCGGGCGACGTCGGATTCCTCGCGTCCCTGGGGGCGGACTCGCGACCGGGCGGGAAAGGGGAGGCCGCGGACCTCGTCGTCACGTTCGCGGTCGGGGCGCGGTGATCCGTGCCGCGAGCGTCGCGAGACGGACGTCGGGTACGCCCTTCGCTCGGATTCGTCGCGGGCTGGGACCCGTTCCTCGACCGATCGATCGTGGTTCGCTGTAGAACGGCCCGGTCGACCTCTCCGCGGAGGAACGCATGGACGAACTCGAAGACCTGCGAAGGCGGATCGAGTCGTTGGAGGCGCGCGTCGGCGCCCACGCGACGAACTTCCGGGTCGCCGTGGTGATCTTCGCGCTCTGGTGGCTCGGCCGCTGGATCCGGGCCTGCGCAGCCGCGTGACTCCCGATGCGCACCATGATCCGGCGCGTCCTGCGGCCCGTTGCGAGCCCGCGCGATCTGAGCGGGAGAAGCGGTTGGTACCCTCTGAAGGACTCGAACCTTCGACCCGCGGATTAAGAATCCGCTGCTCTACCAACTGAGCTAAGAGGGCACGCTCTCGACCGCTGACTTCGCCGTCGCCGGCGAATCGCTTCTTTTACCCCGCGGTGAGGCGGAGTCAAGGGTGTGGTACGCCCGGCAGGACTCGAACCTGCAACCCTCGGGTTCGAAGCCCGATACTCTATCCAGTTGAGCTACAGGCGCACGTCGACCACCCGCTGGCGCGCGGCGGGGATGGGGTGAGTGACGGGATTCGAACCCGCGGCCTCCAGAACCACAATCTGGCGCTCTAACCAACTGAGCTACACCCACCACGTCGGCCGCTGCCGCCGAAGCGTTCGGGCGGACCCGCGTTCCGCCGGCTCGCCCGAAGCCGGGGAAGATACCATACGCCCCTCGCCGATCAACAGGCTCCCCCCGGTGAACGACGCCGTCCAGTCCCTCTTCCGCTCCGTCTTCGGCGGCGGCCCCGCACCGGTCGTCCGGTCCGCGCCCGGCCGGGTGAACCTGATCGGCGCGCACGTCGACTACAACCTCGGCCCGGTGATGCCGATCGCGCTCGACCGCGGCACGTGGGTCGCCGTGCGGCCGCGCGCGGGGCGCGGACGGACGGCCCGCCTGGTCAGCCGCGAGCGTGGCGCGGGCGGCGTCCACGACCTCGACGCGCTCCGGCGCGACGCGGTCGACGGATGGGCGGCGTACCCGCTCGGGGCGGTGGCGGCGCTCGCCGAGCGGGGGGTCGAAGTCGGCGGGTTCGACCTCGCCGTCGCCGCGGACCTCGACGTCGGGGCCGGCCTCTCGTCGTCGGCCAGCCTCCTCGTCGCCGTCCTCCGGGCGCTCGACGCGGCGTTCGGCCTCGGGCTCGCGCCCGCCGTCCACGCCGAGCTGGCGTTCGCGGCCGAGACCGGGTTCGTCGGGGTCTCGTGCGGGCTGATGGACCCGATGGCGTGCGCGCTCGCGAAGCCCGGACACGCGCTCCGCCTCGACTGCCGCGACCGGTCGATCGCCCACGTCCCGCTCGACGAGCGGCTCGGCGTCGTGCTGATCGACTCGGGGACGCGGCGGTCCCTGACCGACTCGAGCTTCAACCGGCGGGTCGCCGAGTGCCGCGCCGCGGTCGACGCGATCCGCCGCCGCCGGCCGGACGTCGAGTCGCTCCGGGACGCGACGCTCGAGGACGTGGAGGCGGCGGAGGTCGACGACGTCGTCCGCCGCCGCGCCCGCCACGTGGTCGAGGAGATCGATCGCGTCGCCCGGTTCGAGGCCGCGCTCCGGGCCGGCGACCTCGCCGAATGCGGCCGCCTCGTGTCGGCGTGTCACGCGTCGCTGCGCGAGCGGTACGAGGCCTCGACCGTCGCGCTCGACTTCCTGGTCGAGCGCGCGTGCGCCATCGACGGGGTCTTCGGCGCGCGGCTCACCGGCGCGGGGTGGGGCGGGAACGTCCTCGTCCTCTGCGCGCGCGGCGCCGAGTCGCGCGTCGAGGCGGAGGTCGGTCCCGCCTACCGGGACGCGTTCGGACGCGCCGCCGCCTTCCGCCCGGCGCGGGTCGGCGCGGGGCCCCGCGACGTCAGTCGCCGCGCTGCTGGACCTTCGCCTTGAACCCGCCGGCCGAGCCGTTCCGCCCGGTCACCTCGAACTTCAGCCGCCGCGCGCCTTCCGGGGCGCGGACCATGAACTTCAGCACGCGCCCGCTCCGCGAGTACTGCACCCGGGCGCGCTCGAGCTCCTCGCCGTCGGGCCCGAGGACGGCGACCCTCGGCACCAGCCCGCGGCGCGCGACGACCTTCACCGCCACCGGCGCGCCGCCGACCACCCCGACGCTGAACGCCGACGTCTCGGCGGCCTCGACCGTCCCCGTCGCGCGTTTCACCCGGCGGCTCGCGGCCTCGGCGTCGAGTGGGGCCCCGGCCAGCATCAGCAGCGAGAGCGTGACGAGCGTCGGCTTCAACATGACGATCCTCCGACGGGCGCGGGCTCGCCCGTCCTACCTATCGGAACCGGCGGCGCCGTCTTGAGGAGCGATTCCGGCCGGGACGGATGCCCCGGGGGTGGGTCGGCGGTGCGGAGGGGATGAGCCGGGCCAGGGCTGCCATCGTTGAGGGGGATGACGGGTGGTGACCCACTTCCCCGGCCCGGCGGCCCCAGCGTACCCGGATTTGCGATTCGTGGGTCGACGAACTGGATTCTCCGCCTCGGCGGCGGCCCTCCAGGGCGGGTGGAGGATTGGATCACGACTTGCTCGGCGAGGGGGGTCGATCCGAACCGACCCCTTTCCACGAGGTGACGCGATGACCGAACACCCGATGAACGACCGGACGTCCGAGGACGAGGCCGTGACCTCGCAGGAGCGCCTGGAGGCGTATTTCGAGGACCTGGAGCGGCTTCGAAGCGAGGCCGAGGCGCGAGGGGACGAGGAGCTGGAGGCCGTCCGGGCGCGCCTGGAGCAGGTCGCCGAACGCGCTCGCGCCGTCGAGAGGGAGTACGACGAGCAGCGCGCCGTCCCCGACGCGGGGCGCCGACTGAGCCGGAGGCTCACCGGGATCGTCGAGGAACTCGGCGAGCGGATCGACGAGGCGTGGGAGCGACTGCGGAAGCACTGACGGCCTCGCGGCCGGGCGGCGGGTTGTAGAAACGGGACTCCCGACCCTCCGGGGCGTTCGTCCCGCGCCGCGCCGCGACCTTCGATGCAGTTCCGCGACACGCCGCCCCGTCGCCCGACCCGAGGGGGCGGGTTCTCCCTCGATCGTCGAAAGTCCGGCGCCGATCGCGGCCGAAGAGACGGTCGTTCGAGCGATCCGACCGGCCCGTCCGGGGTCGAAAGGGGAGGCCGAGTGCCCGACGTCTTTCTCGCCCGCCAGCCGATCCACGATCGGGCCGTGAACGCCATCGGCTACGAGATCCTGTACCGCGTCTTCGACGACTCGAAGGCGCCGACGATCGACGACCCGGACCAGGCGACGGCGCAGGTGATCCTGAACACCTTCATCGAGATCGATCTCACGAAGGTGGTCGGGAAGCGGAAGCGCGCCTTCTTCAACATGACGTCGCGCTTCCTGACCGACCAGTGCTACCTGTCGCTCCCGCGCGAACACGTCGTGCTCGAGGTCCCCGCCGAGGTCGCCGCCGACGAAGCGCAGTCGACCGCCGTGCGCCGGGCGAGCGACGTCGGGTACAAGGTCTCTCTCGACAACTACACGCCCTCGGCGCCGGCGGACCGGCTCTTGCAGACGGCGGACTACGTCAAGATCGACGTCGGCTCCCTCGACGCGGACGGGATGGAGCGCGCCGTGGCCGCGCTGGGCGACACGCACGTGGTGCCGATCGCCCATCGGGTCGAGACCCGCGAGCAGTTCGATCAGGCGGTCGAGGCGGGGTTCCAGGCCTTCCAGGGGTTCTTCTTCTGCGAGCCCGAGGTCGTCACCCAGCGGGCGGTCCCCGTCGACCGGACCTCGCTGCTCCGCCTCCTCTCGGAGATCCAGGACCCGAACGTCAAGATCGAGCGCGTCACGGAGATCGTCGAGCGCGACGTCTCGTTCACCTACCGTCTCCTCCGCTTGGTCAACTCCGCGATGTACGGATTCCGGCGGGAGATCGAGTCGATCCGACACGCGATCGCGATGATCGGGCTCGAGCGCGTCCGGTCGCTCGTCAGCCTCATCCTCCTCGCGAGCGTCGACGACAAGCCGCACGAGCTGATGCAGACCGCGCTCGTGCGCGCGCGGTTCTGCCGTCACGTCGCGGAGGCGATCCGGAACCACAAGGAGGACATCTGGTTCTCGATCGGCCTCCTCTCCGTGCTCGACGCGATCGCCGACCGCCCGATGAGCCAGGTCCTCTCCGACCTCAGCCTCTCGGAGGAGGTCCGCATCGCCCTCCTCAGCCGGAAGGGGCCGGGCGGCGAGGTCCTCTCCGCGGCCGTGCACTGCGAGCGGGGCGAGTTCTCGCACCCAGAGGTCATGAAGTACGGCCGGACCGTCTCCCAGGGGGCGTACCTCGCGGCGATCCAGTGGGCGTCGCAGCTCGACGAGGAGCTGTCCAAGACCCGCTGAACGAGGCCCTCCGAGTCCCCGGAGCGCCCTCGGAACTGCGACAAAGTGTCGCGGGGGTCGCCGGCCGCCCGGCGACCCCCTCTCCCGCGGCCCCGCTTCGTTCGCCAAGCCGGTCGGGATTCCCACGGGAGGCCGGGAAGTCCTTCCCGCCGTTTGGAAGCCGTGCAGGGGCGAAACCTCCCGGCTCCGCGTCTCCGGAACTCCCTCGTCCGCGCTTGTGGTGAATATTCCCGGGCTATAGCGTCAGGGTCAGGTGGCGTCGGTGAGGTTCTCGCCGATTCACGGGGCGGTCGGTCTCGCGCGGACATCGAGTTCGTCTTCGCGAGAGGTCCGTCGCAGGGAACATCGTTGAGGGGAATCGCCATGAATGGTCATCGATCGAGATCGATCCGTGCGCCCGCACGCCCGAGGCGAAGCGTGCGGCCGAACCGGTCCCCCGCCCCCGCCCCTGCCCCTGCCCCCGCCCTCGACGATCGGAACGACCCATGATCTACCGCCTGAGGCTCTACGTCACCGGGAGAACGCTCCAGTCGCGCAAGGCGATCGAGAACCTGAAGCGGATCTGCGAGACCGACATCCCCGAACACTTCGAGATCGAGGTGATCGACATCCTCGAGCACCCGACGCTGGCGGAGGACGAGAAGATCCTCGCCACGCCGACGCTGGTGAAGCGCCTGCCCGAGCCGGTCCGGAAGATCATCGGCGACCTGAGCGATCGCGAGAAGGTCCTCCTGGGGCTCGACCTCGTGTCGGCGAGCGCCGACTCCCACACCTCCTCGGCCGAGGCGTGAAGGAGACGTTCGGGAGTGGAAGAGCGGCTCGACAGTCCGAGCGGCGCGGCGCCGCGTCTCACCGACCGTGACCTGAACGCGGCCGGCCGGGGAGGGGGCGCGTGAGGCTCGGGAACCGCGTCACCGCGGCCACGATCGTCCTCGTCGTCGCCACCGCGACCGCGTTCGGTGCCGTGGCGTACGTCCTGATCGGCCGGACGGTGCTGCCGTTCGAGCTCGACGCGATCCGGGGGCACGCGCAGGACGTGGCGTCCTCGCTCGCGGACGCGGTCCGGCCGGCGGTCACCGACGCCCTCCTGCTGGGCAGCCTTCCGGCCGCGTCGCGGATCCTGTCCGACGATTCGACGGACGAGGAGGGGCGGGCCGAGTTCGTCGAGTACCTGACCGCGCTGCTCCGGTCGCATCCGGAGTACCTGCAGGCGCGCCTCATCGGAGCCGCCGACGGCGGTCGGGAGGTCGTGCGCGTCGAGCGTGCGCCGGACGGGGCCGTGCGCGTCGTCCCCGAGCCCGAGCTCCAGCAGAAGGGGGAGCGGGCGTACTTCCGGGCCGCGATGGCCGTCTCGCCGGGCGAGGTGTACGGATCGCCGATCGAACTGAACCGCGAGCACGGCGTGGTGCAGGATCCTCCGGTCCCCGTCGCCCGGTTCGCGACGTCGATCCCGGACCGGTCCGGGGCTCCGGCGGGGATCGCGATCCTGAACGTCGACCTCCGCGGGCCGCTCGCGCGGGCGCGGATCGCGACGCACGAGCGGGGCGAGGTCGTGGTCGTCGGAGGCGACGACACCTTCCTCGTGCAGCCGGACCGCGAGCTCGAGTTCATCCCGGGGGCCGCGACCGGCGACGTCTTCCCCATGGAAGCGGTCCGAACGGCGGGCGCGGACCGCTCGGCCGTCGAGGTGATGAGTCCGGAGGGAGTCTGTCTCGTCGCCGGAGTGGCGACGATGGAGCTCCCGAGCGGACGACGGCTCACGGTCGTCGAGACCGTCCCGTTGACGGTCGCGTCGGCGACCACGGGCGCGGTCTGGCGATCGAGCCTGCTGGCGGGGATCGTCGCGACGTTGGTGGCGATCGTGCTCTCGATCGTGATCGCGCGGGCGCTCACCCGGCCGCTCTCCCGCCTCCAGGCCGCGATCGATCGCTATCCAGAGTCCGACTTCCAGGGCGTCGACGCGGGGCCCGAGGAGGTGCGCGAGCTCGGGGCGTCGTTCGGGTCGATGGTCCGGCGCGTCGAACGGAACGAGACGCGGCTGCGCGAGGAGCTGGAGGCGCGCCAGCGCGCCGAGGAGGAGTTGTCGCGCCACCTCGATCGTGTCCGCCTCCTCGCCTCCGCGCTCGAGTCGGCGAGCGACGCCGTCGTGCTGAAGTCGCTCGACGGCACCGTGATCCACTGCAACGCGGCGGCGGAACGGCTGTACGGATACCCGGCGTCCGAGCTGGTCGGCGGCTCGATCGACAAAGATCG
>JBICIB010000439.1:0-2580 GCA_043101415.1 Planctomycetota bacterium JB042
GGACGAGCAGCCCCCGAAGGCGAAGAGGAGCCCGCAGAGAGCGAACGCGAGCGCGGCGTAGCGTCGATGGCACCGGGTCATGGTCAGTCTCCTTCCCCGAGGACGAGGAGGTTGAGGGTCGGGTCACCGGACCCGCCGGTCTTGAAGGCGCGGAAGCGCACCCTCGTCGCCGCGCGGACGTCGATGAGCATGGACAGGCGGCTGAGGGGCGAGTAGTCGGTCGTCGTGAAGACGAGGCTGTCGAGAGCCGGAGCGCCGGTCACGGGGTTGCGCCGGACGACCGTGTGCCACGCGGCGCCGTCCTCGTCCTCGACCTGGATCTGGACGGTGATCGAAGTCGCATCGGACCACCCGAAGATCGGCTGGATGCGGAGCACCTCGAGGTCCCGCGTGTCGATCGGCTGGCTCTGCCAGGCGCTGATGTCGGTCGTGACGGTGTCCCCGCCCTCGGGCGTGATGTCGCGGTGGATCCGGTCGGCGCGGCCCATCAGACGCCTCCCCGGGCGCCGATGCCCATGAAGAAGGCGCGGAAGACGGCGCCGAGGACGTCGTCGAGCACCTTCCAGCCCGCCTTGTTCGCGCGGATGCGGTGGAGCTCGGCGACCGCGACGACCTGGCCGCGGACCATCTCGACGAGGTCCTCGCGGCCGGCGGCGGCGGCGCGCACCGCGCGCGAGCTCATCTCCTGGACGAACGCCCGGAGGTCGCCCTCGTCCACGATGTTCCGGAGCGCCGAGTGGGCGATCTCCGCGACCTCGTCGCGCAGCTCCTCGAAGGCGCCCGCGTCCGCGGCGATTTCGAGACTCTCGGTTTCGTTCTGGCCCGGGTCCATGCGATCCTCCCGCCCCGGAGGGGGCAGCCTGAAAGTGGTCGCGAAACCCGGTAGCTGTCCTGACGGTCTAACCGAGGCTCTTCTACGATGGCAAGGCTTTCGCAGAAGATGAGACGTCTATGGGCGGCGCCGAAACCGCACGCTTATCCGCACGGCTCACCTTGGCGACGACGTCCACGAAGTCGCGCACGGCGTCCTCGGGCTCGGTCTTCGAGAGCCCCTGGACGATCGCGAGCTGCTTCAGGGCGTTCAGCTCGACGCGGGTGTCGAGCGAGTCGCGGGCGCGCTCGGCGAGGTCCTCGAGGCGGAGGACCATCAGCGCGCGGAGCTCCTCGAGGTCGGCCTGGACGCGGCCGGCGGCGGCCGACCGCGCGAGCGCGACGAGCCCGGACACCTCGCGGTCGACGAGCCAGTACTTGTCGCGGAGCTTCCGGCGGGCCGCCTGGACGCCGTGGGCCGTCAGCTCCTCGAGCACCTCCTCGATGAGGTGGAACTCGAACGCCATCACCTCCCACCGCGTCGGCCAGGAGGCGCGCACGGTCTCGGGGTCGAGGACGTACCGCAGGCCCAGGAACCCCTGCTGCGGGTTCTCGGTGCTCCCGCGCTCGATGCCGAGCAGCCGGACGACGATGTCGAGCGCCTCGAGCCATCGGTGGAGCGCCTCGTCGTCGGCCTTCGACCGCGGGTCGTAGCTCTCGACCACCTTCCCGTCCTCGACGAACTCCTCGGGGACCGGCGGCGGGAGGAGCCCGAGCCCGCGGCCGTGCGGTGCGGCCTTGGTCCCCGGCGAGTGGAGGCGCAGCACCCGCCACGCCGCCGAGCTCTTCTTGGCGTCGCCGTCGGTGTATCGGAGGCCGCAGTGCTCCAGCCACGGGTCCTTGCCGTCGGGGCGCTCCGCGGTGGCGCGCTCGAGGGTCTCGTCGAGCGCCACGATCGTCTTCATGCGCGCGATCTCGCGCGAGACGCGCCACGCCACGCGCAGCCGGAACGGGTGGAGGTCGGCCGGCGTGAGCTTCGCCTCGCGGAAGGCGTCGGCCCACCACCGCTCGAGCGCCATCCGCTTCCGGATCGCGTCGCCGTCCGGCCCGGGCGGGACGTCGATGGCTGTCTGCTCGCGGACCGCAGGGAAGAGGTCCTCGGCCGGCACCACCGCGCCCGACAGGCCCGTCGGGTCCTCCTCGTACTCGAAGTCGGGAGGCCAGGTGTCGTCGGGGGTCTCGGTCATCACCTTCGGGATGTATCCGATTGCCCGAACGTCCTCAACAGCCGTCGGAAAAACGAGTGGTCGGAAAAAGTCGAGGAACAGGTTGCGGTTCTACTGTCACAGTGGCAAGGTGGGCCTCGCTTATCTGGTCGAGTTCGGTTGCCCTGACGCGATTCGACGGACTCGACCGGATCGACTTGACCCTCCGGGTAGCCCGGGCGAGCGTCTCTCCAGCCGCAAACTGATGAGCTCGCCCGGGCGCTTCTTTTGCATCCCCCCTCCCTGCTGACGCACGAAAAAGTCGAGGAACCGGTTGCGGTTCTACCGTCGGGTGCGCATGATGCCTCCCGAGACGACACAGCGGGGAGGGGCGGGCGCCGACCCTCCGGTTCTCCCGACCGGCAACCCTCCTTCTTCTTCTTCCTCCCGGCGCCCGAACCTCAGAGGGCCGGTCCTCTCCGCCGGGGACCGGCCCTCACTCTTGCAGCATCGACCGGTCCGGCCCGATCCGCCGCGAGACGATCCCGAGGGTGTTCACCACGAG
>JBICIB010000440.1:0-7893 GCA_043101415.1 Planctomycetota bacterium JB042
TCCTCCTCCTGCTCGCGATCGCCCGCTCCTCCGAGGCGTCCGCGGACGACTCTCCCGCGGACGGCCGGCCGAGGAACGTGCTGTTCTACCTCGTCGACACCTGCCGGGCGGACCGCATGAGCCTCTACGGGCACGCGCGCGAGACGACGCCGTTCCTCGCGAAGCTGGCCGCGCGGTCGGTCGTGTTCGATCGGTGCTATGCGCAGGCGCCGTGGACGAAGCCGTCGATGGCGTCGATCCTCACGTCGAGGCCGCCGCCCGAGCACGGCGTCGTGACGCTCTTCGGCCGGCTGGCGGACGAGATGGTCACCTTTCCCGAGGTCCTCCACGAGAGCGGGTTCGCGACGGCCGGGTTCTCCGCGAACCCGATCATGGGCCGGTGGTCGCACTTCACCCAGGGGTTCGAGTGGTTCACCGAGTCGGGAGAGGTGAACCGCGCCGACCCGATCCATCACGCCAGCGGCTCGGCGAAGGCGCTCAACGAGCACGTCTTCCGGTGGCTCGACCGGCGCGAGGACGACGGCCGCCCGGTCTTCCTCTACGTGCACAGCGTCGACCCGCACGAGGAGTACGAACCGGCGGAGCCGTTCCGGAGCGCGTTCGCGGACCCGGAGCGGGACGACCCGTACCGCGACGAGTGGAAGGCGCTCCTCGCGACCCGGCCGGGGATCCCCGGGAACCACGTCACGGCCTCGAACTTCGCCGAGGCGGGAGTCGAGGTCGAGCCGTTCATCGCGCACGGCCGCGACCTGTACGACGCGGACGTGCGCGCGAACGACCACGAGATCGAGCGCCTGTTCGAGCGGTGCCGCGAGGCGTGGGGCGACGACTTCGTGTTCGTCCTGACCTCGGACCACGGCGAGGAGTTCTACGAGCACGGCGGGACGAGCCACGGCTACTCGCTCTACGACGAGATGATCCACGTACCGCTCCTGATCCACGCGCCGGGCCTCCTCCCCGAGGCGACGCGGGTCCGATCGCCGGTCCGTTCGATCGACGTCTATCCGACGCTGCTCGACCTCGTCGGCCTCGGGGGCGCCGGCCCGGACGACCTCCGCGGCCGGAGCCTCCTCCCGCTCGTCGAGGATCCGCGGAGCTGGACGGACGAGCCGGCGTTCGCCGAGAAGGTCGAGGACGAGGCGGCGCGCGTCCTCCACGAGGGGGCCGGGATCGCGGTCTCGATCGTGCGCGGGAAGTGGAAGCTGGTCGTGAACCTCCGGTCGCCGAGCTTCTTCGACCTCCCGCCGCTCGAGCTGTACGACCTGTCGGCCGACCCGGCAGAGCAGCGGAACCTCGCGGACGACCACGCGGCGGTCGCGCGCGAGCTCCGCGACGAGGCGCTCCGGTGGTCGGCGACGCACGTCGGCCACCGCGTCGGCGCCGACGACCTCGACCCGGAGGACCTCCCCGAGGAGCTGCTCGCCGAGCTCCGCGCGCTCGGCTACCTGAAATGACGCGCGGGCCGGCGGCCCCCTTTCCCCCCGCCGGTCGTCGGGTACCCTGAGGCCGTGTCCCCGCGCGCCGCGAGACCGAACGCCTGGATCGCCGGCCTGGTCACCCTGCTGGTGGCCGTGCCCGCCGTCCCCGCGTTCTCGTGGCTCGCGGCGGCGCTCCCGGGCGTCTGCGGCTGCGACGCCGACTGTCCGAACGTCACGTGCTGCGGCGCCGACGACGCGGGCGGGTCGACGTGCTGCGACGACGCCGACGCGCCGGCCGACCCCGCGCCGTCCCCGGAACGGGACGGCGGGGTGAACGCGGGCGACGGCTGCTCCTGCGGGCACGCCCCGCACGGCCCCGCCGGCCTCGCGCTCGGCGACCCCCGCCGACCCGCCGAGGCGGCGGAGGAGACCCTCCCCGACCGCGCCTCCGAGCCGCTCCGCGCGCTCGCGGCGGCCGCTCCGACCTCCCGCTCCGACGAGGTCGACCCTCCCCCTCCTCGCCCCTCCCTCGTGCCGCGCTCCTGAGGTCGCGCCCCCGCACGCGCCGGACGGTCCGGCGCGCGGGCTCGCGGTCCGTCCCCGACCCCCCGCCGGCGATCGGCCCGCGGGTGATCTCCGTCGTCCCGTCGAACCGCCGGGGCGACCCGCACGAGGAATTCGATCATGAAGTTCGCCTTCGCCTTCTCGGCCGCCCTGGCCGCGTTCTCCGTCCCCGCGTCCGCGCAGGTCCACGACGTCACCGCGGCGCACCACGCGTTCACCGACTCCGTGAGCGGCACGTCGGTCACCAGCATCACGCTCGGCACGACCGTCCGGTGGACCGCCGGCGCCCACGCGCCGCACACGGTCACCAGCGGGAGCGGTTCGTCGGACGCCGGGTCCGGCGCGCTGTTCCAGCAGACGCTCGCCGAGGGGCAGTCGTTCACGTACACGCCGACGTCGGTCGGCGTGATCCCGTACTACTGCGTGCAGCACGAGGCACACGGCATGACGGGGCTGCTGCTGGTCAAGCCGGACACGGCCGATCACGTCGTGTTCGCCCACCACCACCGGTTCTTCGACGGCGTCACCGGAGCGGACGTCACCATGCTCGAGCTCGGCGACACCGTCCGTTGGATCGCGGGGCACAACGCGCCGCACACCGTCACCAGCGGGACCGGCTCCGGCGACGTGAACGCCGGCCTGCAGTTCCAGCAGACGCTCTTCACCCCCGGCGAGTCGTTCACGTTCACTCCCGTCGAAGCGGGGATGCAGCCGTACTTCTGCGTGGAGCACGAGGTGCACGGCATGAAGGGGACCCTCCACGTCATGCCGCCGGCGACGTGGCCGGGGACCGGCGACGACCTCGAGCTCTCGACCGGCGTCGACGCCGCGCCGGACTCCGTCGACGTGAAGTCGCTCTCCGCGGGGAACGTCCTCTCGATCGGGATCGACTCCCCGGAGGCGACCCTGACCGGCGCGCCGCTCGTCCTCGCGCTCTCCGCCTTCCCGACCGGGACGACGCCCGCCTCCCCGCTCCCCGGGATTCACTTCGACCCGGCCGCGGCGGTGATCGTCACGCAGGGGGCGTTCGGCTGGCCGCTCGTCGTGCCGCCGGGCGGCGTCTCGTTCGGCCTCGTCGTCCCGCCGGTCGCCGCGGGGACCAGCATCATGCTGCAGGCCGCCGCACTCTCGGCGAACACGCACAACGGCGTCTTCGCCGCCACCGACGGCCACGAGCTCCAGCTGCAGTGACCGTCCCGGGTGGGGACGGCGCCCGGCCCCGTCCCCACCCGCCCCCGCGCCGGGGGCGCGTCCCCTCCCGGCGAGAGGATCGCCCCCGGCCCCGTTCCTCCCGCGCGGGGTGAGAGTAGGATGGGAGGATGCGTCGCGTCCCCGCCGCCGCCGCCCTCGCCGTCCTGCTCGTCTCCCTCGCCCGGCCCGAGCCGGCGGAGGTCGAGCGCGAGCCGCTCCGCTTCAACCGGGACGTCCGGCCGCTCCTCTCCGACCGCTGCTTCCCCTGCCACGGGTTCGACGCGAACGCGCGGAAGGCGCGGCTCCGCCTCGACACGTGGGACGGGCTGACCGAAGCGCGACGCCACGGGCCGCCGGTCGCCCCCGGCGATCCCTCGGGCTCCGCGCTGCTCCGCCGCATCGACGCGGACGACCCGGATCGCCGGATGCCGCCGCCCGAGTCCGGGCTCTCCCTCGCCCCGGCCGAGCGCGAGGTGCTCCGGCGCTGGGTGGCGGAGGGCGCGCCGTTCGAGCGGCACTGGGGGTTCGTCGCGCCGACGACGCCCGAGGTCCCCGCGGTCGGGGACGAGGCGTGGCCGCGGACCGAAGTCGACCGCTTCGTCCTCGCGGAGCTCGAGCGGCGGGGCCTCGCGCCGTCCCCGGACGCGGATCAGGCCACGCTCGTGCGCCGGATCCATCTCGATCTGACCGGCCTCCCCCCGACCCCCGAGGAGCTCGACGCCTACCTCGCGGACGGACGTCCGGACCGGTACGAACGGCGGGTCGACGCGCTGCTCGACTCGCCGCGATTCGGCGAGCGGATGGCGCTCGTCTGGCTCGACGCCGCCCGGTACGCGGACACGAACGGCTTCCACCACGACAACGTCCGCACGATCTGGCCGTACCGCGACTGGGTGATCCGGGCGTTCACCGAGAACCTCCCGTACGACCGGTTCGTGGTCGAACAGCTCGCCGGCGACCTCCTCCCCGACGCCACGACCGACCAGCGGATCGCGACCGCGTTCTGCCGGATGCACAACATCAACGACGAGGGGGGCGCGCTCGATCCGGAGTACCGCGTCGAGGCGGTCGCCGATCGGATCGAGACGGTCGCGACGTCGCTCATGGGCCTGACGTTCACCTGCGCCCGCTGCCACGACCACAAGTACGACCCGATCACGCAGGACGACTACTACTCGCTCTTCGCCTACTTCAACTCCGTCGACGAGCGCGGCGTCTACCCGAACGACTTCGAGCAGGCCCGCGCCTACCCCGCGCGACTGCTGTTCCGCCCTCCCGACCTCGACGCCCGGCTCGCGGTCGCCGCGCGCGAGCGCGACGCGGCGGCGGCGGCGCTCTCCGAGGCCGAGCCGGAGATCGCGGCCGAGCTCGGGGCGTGGGAGGAGGCGTTCCGTCGCGACCACGCCGTCGAGTGGGTCGACGCGGCGCTGGTCGACGTCCGCTCGGCCGAGGGGTCGACGCCGGCCGAGCAGCCGGACGGGTCGGTCCGGTTCGAGGGGGACCGCCCCGGGTACGACACCCACACGTTCACGCTCCGGACCGACGCCCGCGACCTGAACCTCGTCCGGTACGAGGCCCTGACCGACCCGAGCCACCCGAAGGAGAGCGTCGGGTGGAACGCCAGCGGCAACGCGGTCGTCAGCGCGATCCGCGCCGTCGCCACGTCGGTCGCGGACCCGGACGTGTCGCGGCCGATCGAGTGGGCCTGGGCCTGGGCCGACCACGAGCAGCCGAACGGCGACTTCGACGTGCTGAACGCGACCGGCGCGCACGGCGACGGCTGGGCGCTCGCGGGCCACCAGCGGATCGAGAACCGGACCGCCCTGCTCGTCGCCGCCGAACCGTTCGGCTTCGACGGGGGAACCGACGTGACCGTCACCATCGAGTACCGGAGCCGGTACGGCCACCACGTCGTCGGACGCCCGCGGGTCTCGCTCGCGCGCGCCGCGCCCGCGTCGCTCGAGGCGTTCCCGCTCGTGGCGAGCGACTGGTGGCAGGCCGGCCCGTTCACCGGAGACGACTTCGAGGCGCTCCTCGCGGCGCGGTTCGGCCCGGAGGACGTCCGGTCGATCGACCGCGACCACCGGTTCGGCGACGTCCCGTGGCGCCACCGGCCCGACCTCGTCGACGGGGTCCCCCACCGGCTCGACGGCGAGCGGCGCGCGTTCTACTTCGCGCGGACGCTCCGGACGCCGGTCCCGCGCGCGCTCGCCCTCTCGCTCGGCAGCGACGACGCGATCCAGGTCTACCTGAACGGCGAGGAGGTCCTCGCGAACCCGGCGCTCCGCGGCGTCGCCCCCGACCAGGACCGGGTGACGGTCGCCGTCCCCCCCGGCGAGTCGGTCCTCTGCGTGAAGATCGTGAACAACGCCGGGCCGGCCGGCTTCTACCACGCCGCCACGCCGGACGAGGGGACGCCCGGCCTGCTGGCGCCGGCCGCCTTCGTCCCCGCCGATCGCCGGGACGCCGCGCTGTCCGAGCGCTTCCTCACGACCTGGGGGCGGGAGCGGTCGCCGACGTACGCCGCCCTCGCCGGCGAGGTCGAGCGGACCGCCGCCGCCGTCGCCGCGCTCGAGGAGGAGGCGGTCCCCGTCCTGGTGATGAAGGAGAACGAGGAGCCGACGCCGACCTTCGTCCTCGCGCGCGGCGCGTACGACGGCGCCGACCCGGACCGCCCGGTCGAGCGGCGGCCGCCGGCGCTCTTCGACCTCCCGCTCCCGGACGGGGCCCCGAACGACCGGCTCGGGTTCGCACGGTGGCTCGTCCGCGACGACCACCCGCTCACCGCGCGGGTGCACGTCAACCGCCTCTGGCAGATGTTGTTCGGCGTCGGACTGGTCGCGACCGCCGAGAACTTCGGACGGCAGGCGGACTGGCCGAGCCACCCCGACCTCCTCGACTGGCTCGCGACGCGCTTCGTCGCCGAGGGGTGGGACCAGAAGCGCCTCCTCCGCCGGCTCGTCACGAGCTCGGCGTACCGCCAGTCGTCGGTGGCGACCCCCGCCGCCGCCGCGGGCGACCCGGACGGACGGCTCCTCACCCGCTTCCCGCGCCGACGTCTCCCGGCCGAGCTGATCCGCGACCAGGCGCTGCACCTCGCCGGCCTCCTCGTCGACCGGGTCGGCGGCCCCAGCGTCCGCCCGTACCAGCCGGACGGGCTGTGGAGGGAGGTCTCGATCGGCGGGAGCTCGAACACCCAGGTCTTCCGCCGGGACGAGGGGGACGCGCTCTGGCGGCGCAGCCTCTACACGTTCTGGAAGCGGACCTCGCCGAACCCGCAGATGACGACCTTCGACGCGCCGTCGCGCGAGACCTGCGTCGTCCGGCGCGGCGTCACCAACACGCCGCTCCAGGCGCTGGTGCTCTGGAACGACGAACAGTTCGTCGAGGCGGCGCGCGCCCTCGCGCAGCGGACGCTCGCCGAGGCGGCCGGGCGGACGGACGACGAACGCGTGACCGCGATGTTCCGGCGCGCGACCGGGCGGACGCCCACGACGGCGGAGTCGACGGCGATCGGGCGGACCCTCGACGCGTTCCGCGCGCGGTTCGAGGGCGCGCCGGACGACGCCGCGGCGCTCCTCGCGGTCGGCGAGGCGCCGCTCCCGGACGGACACGACCCCGCCGCGCTCGCGGCCTGGACCCTGGTCGCCAACACGATCCTCTCGCTCGACGAGACGATCGTCCGCGACTGAACGACGAGAGACGGAGAGCCCGCCCGATGAACCCGATCGAGGAACGCCGCCGGCTCCTGAACCGCCGCCAGTTCTTCGGCCGCGCCACCGGCAGCGTCGCCGCGGGGGTCGGCGTCGGGGCGCTCGCGTCGCTCCTCGCCCGCGACGGCCGCGCCGCCGAGGCGCCCCGTCGTCCGCACCACGCGGCGCGCGCGCGGCGGGTCATCTACCTGCACATGATGGGCGGCCCGTCGCAGCTCGACCTGTTCGACCACAAGCCCGCGCTGCGCGAACACGCCGGCGAGGACCTCCGCGCGATGCCGGACGTCTACCAGGACCAGCGGATCACCGGCATGACGTCGGGGCAGTCGACGCTCCCGCTCGTCCCCTCGACCTTCTCCTTCGAGCACCACGCGAACGACACCGACGGGATCTGGGTCAGCGAGCTGTTCCCCCACACCGCCGCGATCGCGGGCGAGCTGACGTTCATCCGCTCGATGCACACCGAGGCGATCAACCACGAGCCCGGCGTCTGCTTCATGCAGACCGGCAGCCAGATCCCCGGCCGCCCCTCGATCGGCGCCTGGCTCGGCTACGGGCTCGGCAGCGCCAACGACGAGCTCCCGGCGTTCGTGGTCCTGATCAGCCAGGGGTTCGGGAACATGCAGCCGCTCTCGACCCGGCTCTGGTCGAGCGGCTTCCTCCCCGGCGAGCACCAGGGCGTCCGCCTCCGCTCCGCCGACGACCCCGTCCTCTTCCTGAACGACCCCCCCGGCGTCCGTCGCGCCGACCGCCGCCGCATGCTCGACCTCGTCGGCGAGCTGAACGAGGCGGAGTTCCGGCGCAGCGGCGACCCCGAGGTCCGGACGCGCATCGCGCAGGCGGAGATGGCGTTCCGGATGCAGATGTCCGTCCCCGACCTGACGGACTTCTCCGGCGAGTCGGACGAGACCCTCGCGCTGTACGGAGACGACGTCCGGAAACCCGGGACGTTCGCCGCCAACTGCCTCCTCGCGCGCCGCCTCGCCGAGCGAGACGTCCGGTTCGTG
>JBICIB010000441.1:0-8213 GCA_043101415.1 Planctomycetota bacterium JB042
CCTCGACCGTCCACGTCCCGGGCGGGAGCTGGCCGAGGGTGCGGCTGCCGTGGGCGTCCGTCCGCGGGTTCCACGCGGTCGAGAACGGCCGTCCGGTCTCGTCGAAGAGGCGGACCGCGGCGTCGCCGACGGCCGCGCCGGAGGGGTCGACGACGGTCACCCGGAGCGCGCCGCCCGAAGCCGCCCGCAGCGTGACCTCCTCCTTCCCGTCGACGTCGAGGTGCAGCGCGACGTCGACCGTGCCGAGCTCCTCGCGGGCGGGGATCGCCCGGAGGCGATACGGACCCGGCCGGACGAAGCGGAGCCGGAACGCTCCCGCGGCGTCGCAGGCGACCTTGGCCGCGATCGAGTCGTCGCGCCGGCCGTCGTCCGGGACGAGGAGGACGAGCGAGAACGGCAGCCCGGCGCCGGTCCGGTCGTCGACCACGCGCCCGCCGATCTCCGCGCCGGGGAGCACGAGGTCGACGGCGTGCTCCGGGACGGCCGGCACGTCGACGACGCCGACCTCCTGCACGCGGCCGCCGGACGTGTCCGTGAGGTAGAGGACGTGCGGTCCCGGCCGGACGTGGTCGAACCCGAACCGCCCGTCGGCGTCGGTCGTCGACGTGACCCAGCTCTCCTGGTCGACGAGCGCGCTCTCCTGGCGGCTGAGGGTCAGCATCAGCCCCGGCTCGACCCGGCCCGCCGCGTCCGTCAGCCGGCCGGTCAGGCGCGTCCCGTCGGCGCGCCGGGCGCCGAAGTCGATCTCGATCCACTCGCCGGCCCGGACGCGGGCCGGCTGGACCGTCCGGACCGAGTCGAGGTCCGTCGGTTCGAGGTCCGACAGCAGCACCAGGACGAACATCCCCGGCGGCAGGTCCGGGATCGCGTACGCGCCGTCCCCGTCGGTCACGCCGACGCCGTACGGCATGCCGTGTTCGTCGGCGTAGCGGTCCTGCGGCATGGCGATGATCGGGACCGCGCCGAGCGGGCTCCCGTCGGCGCCCCGGACGTGTCCGCGCACGCCGCCGCCCGCCGCGAGCCCCAGGGTCACGCCGCCGCGGCTCTCGCCCGCGCGGAGGTCCGGCACGTCGACCCACGCCGGCGCGGACCCGGACCGACTCGCCCGCAGGCGGGCGTCCCCCGGCGCGAGCGATCGGAGCTCGAACCGGCCCTCCGCGTCGGTCGTTGCCGTGCGCCCCTCCGCCGCGAGCGGACCCTCGAGGTGCGCGACGTCCATCGGCACGAGCAGGGCCGGCGCGTCGGTCTGGCTGAAGACGAACGCTCCCGCGACCGGCCGCCCGCTCTCCCGGTCGACGACCGTCCCGCGGACCGCCGCGCCCCGGACCAACCGCGCCTCGACGCGCCGGTCGACGGTCCCGAGGACGACGAGCTCCGACCGCCACGTCGCGTAGCCGTCGGCGGTCACGAACAGCTTGAACGTTCCGGGCGGGAGCCCGTCGAACGCGAACGCGCCGCGCTCGTCCGCGAACGACCGGACGAACGGGTCGCGCCCGTACGCCGGCTCTCCTCCGAGCGTGATCGCCACCGCCGCGACCCGGAACCGGGGGACCGGCAGGTCCGTCGCGTCGTCCCGGACCGTCCCGGCGATCCGCGGCGCCGCCGCGGCGTCCGGCGCCTCCGCCGGGTCGTCCTCCCCTCCCTCCGCGGCGGGGAGGGCGGGGACCGGGGCGTCCTCGGCCCGGACGAGCTCCTTCTCGGGGCGCCCTGGCGTCGCGCCGTCGCCGTCGATCCGGACCGGGGCCGCCCCCTCCCGGAGCCGCCACGTCGAGACGGCGCGGAGCACCCGCGGCTCGGCGTCCGGCCCGCGCCAGGTCGCCGTCCCGCGCCGGACCTCGACCCGCGACGTGTCCGGTCCGACGTGAAGGAAACGCGCCGCGGCGGCGTCGAGCTCGACGGCGCCGCCGCTCGACCGGACGGTCCACGTCTCGCCCCCTTCGGCGTCGACCTCCGCCGCGCCCGCGGTGAGCCAGGCGCGCGACGTCCCGTCGGCCGCGGCGCTCAGCTCGACCTCGCTCGAGGCGGCCGCGAGGAGCCGGCCGCCGCCCGGGAGGTCGCCGGCGTGCGTCGCCGCGGCGGGCGTCGCGACCTGGAGGAACCCGCCGGGCGGCAGGCGGGTCCGCGGCGCGTCGGCCGCCCACCAGCCGCCGACCGGCGCGTCGCGGAGCGCGGTCTCTCCCCGGGCGAGGAGCGCCTCCCGCGTCCGCGACGTCGAATCGCTCGGGACGAGGAGGACCAGCGCCGCCGCGACCAGGAGGAGCGCCGCCGCCGCGAGGAGGGGCGCCGCGAACCGCGGGACCGGGGAGACCGGACGTCCGGCCGGCCCGATCGGGGCGGCCGGGCCGGCCGCGCGCTCCGGACCGTCCTCGGCGAAGCGGCGGAGGACCCGCGACTTCAACTCGGCGCGGTAGGCGTCGGTCGGCGCGGCGGGGCGGTAGGCGCGGCGGAGGAGCCGGCGGAGGTTCCGGTCGAGGAGGTCGGGCCGGCTCACGGCTCGCCCCCGCGGCGCCGGGCGAGGAGCGTGAAGACGCGCGCGAACGCCGTCCGCGCCCGGAAGAGGGTCGACTCGATCGCCTTCTGCCCCTTCCCGGCGCGCGCGGCGATCTCCCGGACGGAGAGGTCGTCGACGTACTTCTGCAGGAGCGCGCTCCGGTAGTCCGGCGGGAGGGAGGAGAGCGTCGCGCCGACCAGCTCGCGGGTCTCGCGCCGCTCGATCACCGCCTCCGGGATCTCCTCCGTCTCGATCCCCATCAGGATCAGGTCGATCTCCGGGTCGACCCGGTCGAGGAGGTCGTCGAGCGGGATCGGACGCTTCTTCCTCCGGTGCTCCCGGAGCTTGTTCTTGGCGATCCCGCAGAGCCACGTGTGCAGGGACGAGCGCCCCTCGTAGCCGGCGAGCCCTTCGTAGGCGGTCAGGAACGACTCCTGGACGACCGCCTCCGCGACCCCGCGGTCCCCGCCGGCGCGGTAGTGGACGAATTCGAACAGGGCGTCGACGTGACGCTCGAACAGCCTCTCCGCCGCCGCCCGGTCGCCGCGGAGGATCCGCGCGCGGAGCTCGAGGTCGTCCTCGTACGGCGAGGCGGGGGCGTCACGATGCGGTCGCACGGGGGCATGGTGACCGGGGCGGCGCGCATCCTTCGCCGGAAATCCGGATTCGCCCTGCGGGGCGGGACTCGTTCCCCCTGTAACGACCGACCTCCCACCCTGCTTCTCCTGCCATGAGCCGCACCGATCACGACTCCGCCGACGTCTACCCGCTCTCGCTCGAGCTGCTCGGCCTCGCCGACGAGCTGAGCGGACGGTTCCCGCGCCGGTACGCGCACCTCGCCCGGGAGCTCCGGACGGCCGCCACGGCGGTCCCCCGGGACCTCGAGGGAGGGGCCGCCCCCGACGCGAGCCGGACCGCCCGGGTCCGTTCGTTCCGGCGGGCGGAGTGCGCGGTGACCGAGTGCGCCACGCTGCTGCGGACCTGCGAGCGGCTGCGGCTCGGCCGCGACTCGACGATCCGCTCGGCGAAGGCCGCCGTCGGTCTGCTCGTGGCGGCGATCCTCGGCCGGATCCGTCACCTGGAAGTGGCGGGTTCCGGACACTGAACCGGCCCGTCGTCCGGTTCGGCGGAGCGCCGGCGCGACCGGCCGTTCCGCGGTCCGACGGAGAGAGCGGGGTCCTCGGGGACCCGCCGACCCTCGAGAAAGGGGGAACCATGCGTCCGACGTCCCGCGTCCGCTCGCTCGCGCTCCTGGTGGCCACGCTCTCGTCCGCGCCGGCCGGCCTCGGCGCCGCGGCGGCGGACGACGGTGCGTTCGACGCCGTCCGCCCCCTCGTGGTCGTCACCCGGCCGGACGGGTCCAGGATCGCGGCCGGGGAGCTGCTGGTCGGCCTGTCGTCGTGGTCCGAGCGCGCGGGCGTCGTGGCGGCGCTCGAGGCGGGCGGCGCGACGCTCCTCGGTCGGCTCCCGCGCGCTCGTCTCCTCCGGTTCGAGGTCCCGGCCGGGGCCGAGGCGGCGTGGGTCGACCGGGCGGCGGAGGTCCCGGGCGTCGCGTACGCCGAACCGAACGGGGTCGGCCGGGGCGGCGGTTCGACGGCGCCGAACGACCCGTTCTTCGCTCAGCAGTGGCACCTCCTGAACCCGGGGACGGGGCCGGCGACGGCGGGCGCCGACATCGACGCGGTGCCGGCGTGGGGGATCCAGACCGGCGAGAGCGGGGTCGTCGTCTCGGTGCTCGACAGCGGGATCGACTTCGCGAACCCCGAGTTCGTCGGCCGGCTCCGGCCGGGGTTCGACTTCGTGGCCGAGGACTCCGACCCGACGGCCGACCACCCGCACGGGATCCTCGTCACGGGGCTGCTGGCGGCGAACACGGGGAACGGGTTCGGGGTCGCCGGCGTCGATCGCGGGTGCACCGTGCTGCCGGTGAAGGTGCTGGACGCCTTCAACTTCGGGACGATCGTCGATCTCGTGCAGGGGATCGACTACTCGGTGGCGCAGGGGGCCGACATCGTCTCGATGTCCCTCATCAACTACCCGCCGAGCCAGGCCCTCGTGAACTCCCTGGCCGCCGCGCACGCGGCCGGCGTCATCCTCGTCGCGTGCGGCGGCAACAACGGGATCGGCAACGCGGACGTCACCTACCCCGGCGCCAGCCCGTTCACGATCTCGATCGGCTGGACGGACGAGAACGACGGACGCGTCCCGTTCTCGGGGACCGGCGCCGCGCTCGACTTCGTGGCGCCGGGGCTCGGCGTCGGCACGGTCGATCCGAGCGGCGCGAACGCGGTGACCGGCTTCTCCGGCTGCTCCGCCGCCACGCCGGTGGCGGCGGGGATCGTGGCGCTCCTGAAGGCGCAGAACCCGTCGCTGACGCAGGACCAGGTCTACGAGCTCCTCCGCGTCGGCGCGGAGGATCAGGTCGGTCCGGCCTTCGAGGACACGCCGGGGAAGGACGTCTTCTACGGGCACGGCCGGCTGAACGCGTTCCGCTCGCTCTCGGCCCTCTGCGGCTGCACCGACGCGCAGCCGCTCGTCGCGAGCCCGCAGGAGGTCTCCCTGTCGGCCGGCGGCGCGCAGCGGCTGCGGGTCGACGTCGGCCCGGCGTTCGCGGGGGCGACGTGTCTCCTGCTCGGGAGCGCCAGCGGGACGCAGCCGGGGCTGCCGGTCGGGAGCGAGTCGCTGCCGCTGAACCTCGACGCGTACACGGGGTTCCTCCTGGCGAACCCGAACACCGTGATCGCGCCGTCGCTCGGCCCGCTCGACGCGGCGGGGCGGTCGGACGGGTGGCTCGCCGTGCCGGCCGGGACGCTCCCGTCCCTGGCCGGTCTGACGCTCCATCACGCCGCCCTCGTCTTCTCCGGCGCGCCGTCGGAGGCGACCGTCCTCCTGGCGACGAACGCGGCCGCGCTCACGCTCGTGCCGTAGGCGGTCGGCGCGGGCGTCGTCAGCGCGAGCGCTCGACGCCGACGCGCGGGCAGCTCCGGCGGATCGGGCAGCGCGAGCACCAGGGGGAGACCGGCTGGCAGATCGCCTGTCCGAACCCGACGAGGAGCTCGTTGATCGTCAACCAGTGACGGCGGGGGAGGACCTCCTCCAGCTCGCGCTCGGTCTCGTCCGGCGTGTCGGTCTCGCAGAACGCGAGCCGGTTCGAGATGCGATGGACGTGCGTGTCGACGCAGATCGCCGGGATCTCGAACCCGAGCGCGAGGACGAGGTTCGCGGTCTTCCGGCCGACCCCCGGCAGCGAGAGGAGCGCGTCCCGGTCCGCCGGCACCTCGCCCCCGTGCTCGTCGACGAGGAGGCGCGCCGTCGCCCTCAGGCTCTTCGCCTTCGTCCGGTAGAAGCCGACCGGGTAGATCGTGTCGGCGATCGTCCGCTCGGGGACGTCGAGGAGCGCGGCCGGCGACGGGGCGATCGCGACGAGGCGCTTCGTCGCGCCGTGGGTCACCTCGTCCTTCGTCCGGAGGCTCAGGATCGTCCCCGCGAGGAGCGTCCAGGGGTCGCCGGCCTGGTCCTTGACCAGGTTCATGACCGGCGCGTGCCAGTCGACCGCGGCCGCGAGCCGGGTGACGATCCGGTCGACGCGCGCGCGCCGCGCCCGCCGCGAGCGCGTCGTCGGTCCGCCGGTCACGAACCGAGGCGCGTCTTCGCCTTCTGCGTGTACGTGCCGTTCGGGTCGTTCTCGACCTCGATCACCTTCTGGAACGCGGCGGTCGCCTCGCTCTTCCGGCCGAGCCCCTCGTACGCGAGGCCGAGCTCGTAGAACGGCGCCGGGTGGTACGGGAACGCCTCGGTCGAGTCGACCAGCGCCGTCTTCGCCCCGGCGTGGTCCCCCTGCTCGTTCAGGAGCGCGCCGAGGAAGAAGCGCGGCTTCCAGAGCTTGCGCGAGGGCATGTACTGGTCGTCGAGCTGGATCGCGCGCGTGAGGGCGGTCTTCGCCGGACCGCGCTGTTCCAGGGCGAGGTACCCCATCCCCGACGCGGCCGGGAAGAGCGCCTCGGACGGGAGGTCGTTCGCGCACCCTTCGATCGTCTGGATCGCGCTCTTGATCGCCGAGGCGTCGTCCTGCTCCATCGCCTGGTTGAGCGCGGCGTACGCCTGGTCGTACCGGTCGTACACCGGCTGCACCTTCTGGAAGCGGGCCGCGACGGTCTGGAACTGCGTGTTCCCCGAGGCGTAGGGACGGAACGAACTCTGGGGCCGATCGACGAGCTCGGGGTACATCGTCCGGACCTTCTGCTCGATCGCCTCGATGCGCGTCGAGTTGAGGGGGTGCGTGCGGAGCCACTCGATCGAGTTCCCGCCGCCCGATTCGTCCTCGAGCTTCTGGAAGTACTCGAACGTCTTCACCGCCTCCATCGGGTCGTACCCCATCTCGGCCGCGAAGTAGATGCCGCGCTCGTCCGACTGCGACTCCTGGCCGCGGTCGTAGCTCAGCATCACGAGCCCCGCGCCCGCCTCGCCGACGGTGGAGAGGATGCCGGTGTCGGTCTCGAACACGGCGTTCTCCGTCGCGCCGAGGACGCCGACCAGCACCCCGCCGATTGCCTGGCGTCCCATCGCGCGGTGGGAGTGCCGGTGCTCGACGTGGCCGAGCTCGTGCCCCATGACCGAGATGAACTGCCCCTCGGTCTCCATCGCCGCGAGGAGGCCGCGCGTGATGTAGACGTACCCGCCGGGGACCGCGAACGCGTTCGGGATCGACGTGTTCAGGATCGAGAACTTCCAGTCGAGCTGTCCGGCGTAGACGGAGTGGGACGCCATCTCCTCGATCAGCCCGCCGAGGTACTGGTCGGCCTGCGGGTCGGCGTACACCCCGTCGTACTGCGCGTCGATGATCGGCGCGTAGCTCGTGCCGAGCTCGACCTCCTCCGCGAGCGACATGTCGCCGAGGCAGAAGTAGCTCGAGCCGTCGATCGGGTCGGTGCAGCACGATCCGAGCGCGAGCGAGACGGGGACGAGGAGGAGGGGGCGAATCGTCATGGGGGCCTTCCGGATCCGACGCCAGGAGCGCTTCGACATTAGAGGGGGGGGCGCCGATTGTCGAGGTGACCCGGCGGGGAGGACGCGGACGGGACGGGCGGCTACGATCCTCGAATGGAAGGTGCTCCTCCGATCGAGGCGGAAGGCCTCGGCAAGGTCTGGTCCGGTCCGCTCGGGAGCCGGCGCGTGGAGGCGCTCGCCGACTTCTCGCTGCGGGTCGCGCCCGGCTCCGTGCACGGCCTGGTCGGCCCGAACGGGTCGGGGAAGACGACCGCGATCCGGTGCATGCTCGGCCTGCTCCGTCCCACGCGCGGGACGGCGCGGCTGTTCGGTCGACCCCCGGCGGCGGCGAGGGCCGTCGGCTACGCCCCGGAACGGTTCGACCTCGCGGAGAAGCGGACGGGCCGGGAGACGCTCCGGCTGCTCGGGCGTCTCTCCGGGCTCGAGGGGCGCGCGCTCGACGACGCGATCGCGCGCGAGCTCGACCGCCTCGCGCTGGCGGCGTCCGCGGACCGGCCGGTCGGCGGCTACTCGAAGGGGATGATCCGGCGGCTCTCGATCGCGGCGGCGCTCCTCGCGGACCCGCGGCTGCTCGTCCTCGACGAACCGTTCGACGGTCTCGACCCGATCGGCAACCAGGCGGTCCGGGACGAGGTCGAGGCGCGCGCCGCGTACGGCGTCGCGGTCCTCCTGTCGACGCACGCGCTCGCCGACCTCGAGGCGGTCGCGACGCACC
>JBICIB010000442.1:0-8279 GCA_043101415.1 Planctomycetota bacterium JB042
CCCTCCTCCTCGCGGCCCCCGGCGGGGAGGCCGTCCTCACGTCGACCGTCGAGACCGCGCGCTTCCGCGTGCACGCGCGCCCCGGCTCCCGGGCCGAGGCGTCGCTCGACCGGGTCGCGACGCTCGCCGAGCGCGACCTCGACACGATCCTCGCCGCGCTCGAGTTCCGCTGGACCGGCGAGCGGATCCGACTCTTCCTGTACGACGACGTCCCGGAGCTCCAGGAGATCACGGGCGTCGGCGCCAGCGGCTACTCGGTCCCGCTCGAGTCGCACGTGCCGCACGACAACGACCAGACGAGGCTGCACGAGCTGGTCCACGTCGTCGCCGAGCGCCTCCCGGAGAAGGGGCCCGAGGAGCGGAACCTCTTCAGCGCGGAGGGGCTCGCGAACGCGATCCTCGAGTTCGTCCACGGGGTGCCGGTCCACGCGGTCGCGGCGTACTACCGCGAGGAGGGGAAGCTGCCGTCGATCACCGAGATGCTCGGGACGGAGGACTTCTACTCCTGGCTCGGCGCCCACCCCGGCTTCAACGGCTACGACGTCGCCGGGAGCTTCTACCGCCACCTCCTCGACACGTACGACGCGAAGCGGGTCCGCCGCTTCTACCGCGGCGTCCCGGCGAAGAAGGCGTTCGGGAAGGACCTCGACCGGATCGAGGCGGAGTGGCACGCGGCGCTCGATGCCGTCGAACTGAACGACGGCCTGCGGCGGCTGCTCGCGGAGCGCGACGGGCAGGAGGTCGCGTACACCGAGTACGTCGGTCCGGACGCGACGCTGGACGCCGCGACGCTCGGCCCCGCGGAGGAGTGGCGCCGGCTCGACGGCGCCGCGCTGGAGGAGAGCGGCGGCGGGCGCTGGAAGAAGGAGGGGAGCGCCATCCGGGGAGAGGGGCCGCGGGACTCCGGCGATTGGTCGCACGCGTTCCTCGGGGCGGACCGGTTCGGCGACTGCATGATCCGCGCGCGCGTGCGGCCGGACGGCGGTTGCTGGGGCGCGAAGGTCCAGCTCGGCGATTCGTGCCAGGCGATCGTGCTCGGGAACGGCGCGTTCCTCTACACCGAGGACGGCGGGGTCGCGCACGACGGGAACGCGAAGCTCGGCGCGGAGGCGGTCGAACTCGTCCTCCGCCGGGTCGGGACGGAGGCGACGGTCTGGCTCGACGGACGGAAGGTCCTCGACGGGAACGTCGGCGCGGGGGAGGCGCGGGTGACGCTCGGCGTGGTCCAGGGCGCGGCGCGGTTCGAGGAGGTCCGGGTCCGCCCGCTCTGATCGACGGCGCGGTACGATCGCGGCTCCCCCGACCGGAGGCCGCCCATGTCGCGTCGTCCCGCGCTCCTCGCGCCCCTCGCCCTCCTCGCGATCGCGGCCGCCCCGGCCGCGCGCGCCGACGTCCGGCTGCATCCGCTCTTCCAGGACCACATGGTCCTCCAGCGCGACGCCGAGGTCGCGATCTGGGGCGAGGCCGACCCCGGCGAAGCGGTCACCGTCCGCGGGAGCTGGTCCCCCGCGCGGGCCGACGCGACGGCCGACGCCGACGGGCGGTGGAGCGTCCGGCTGCCGACCGGCGCGGCGGGCGGACCGTACGCGCTGACCGTCGAGGGGAACGACACGGTCCGGCTCGACGACGTCCTGCTCGGCGACGTCTGGCTCTGCTCCGGGCAGTCGAACATGGAGATGGCGTTCCGCTGGCACGCCGGGGTCGACGACCACGAGCGCGAACTCGCGGCGGCGTACCGGCCGCGGATCCGGCTGTTCGACGTCGCGCGGCGCGCCTCCCCCGCGCCGGTCCGCGAGGTCGAGGGGCGCTGGTCGGTCTGCTCGCCGAAGAGCGTCGAGGAGTTCAGCGCCACCGCCTACTTCTTCGCGCGCGCGATCCAGGAGCGGGTCGGCGTCCCGATCGGCCTGATCGGGTCGAACTGGGGCGGGACGCGCTGCGAGGCGTGGACGAGCCGCGGGGCCCTCGAGGCGGAGTTCCCCGAGTTCGAGGCCGCGCTGGAGCGGGCGAGGGTGATCGCCGAGCACCCCGAGCGGGTCCGCGCGGAGGCCGAGGCGCGGGCCGCCGCGTGGTGGAAGCGGCTGGTCGCGGCGGACGGCGGCGAGCGGCGGGCCGCGGTCGACCACGACGACGCGGGCTGGCCGACGGCGCACCTGCCGGGCGCGTGGGAGGGATCGCCGGTCGGCGCCTTCGACGGCGTCGTCTGGTACCGGCGCGAGGTCGAGCTCCCGTCGGGTTGGGACGGCGCGCCGCTGTCGGTCTCGCTCGGCCCGATCGACGACCTCGACACGGCGTGGTGGAACGGCGTGCGGATCGGCGGACACGAGGCGCCGGGCGCGTGGACGACGCCGCGCACGTACGCGGTCCCGGCCGGCCTCGCGCGCGCCGGCCGGAACGTCGTCGCGGTGCGCGTCGTCGACACCGGCGGCGCCGGCGGCTTCTGCGGCGAACCGGCCGCGATGTCGGTCCGCCACGGCGACCCCTCGGTGAGCGCCGCCTTCGACCTCTCCGGCCGGTGGCGCTTCGACAAGGGGCCGACCGCGCGCGACCTCGGCCGCTTCCCGTCCGGCGACGGGTTCCATCAGAACTGGCCGACCGCCCTCCACAACGGGATGATCGCGCCGCTCGTCCCGTTCGGCCTGAAGGGGGTGATCTGGTACCAGGGGGAGTCGAACCGCCTCGAGGCGCGGCTCTACCGGCGGCTCTTCCCGGCGATGATCCGCGACTGGCGCCGCGCGTTCGAGCGCGACGACCTCCCGTTCCTCTTCGTCCAGATCGCGCCGTTCGCGTACGGCGGCGACGCCGGGCAGGCGGCGGAGCTGCGGGAGGCGCAGCTCCTCGCCCTCGCGACGCCGCACACCGGCATGGCGTGCACCATGGACGTCGGCGACCCGAAGGACATCCACCCCGGGAACAAGCGGGCGGTCGGCCGGCGGCTGGCGCGCTGGGCGCTCGCGAAGACGTACGGCGTCGACGTCCCGTGCTCCGGGCCGCTCTACCGCGGATTCCGCGCGGAGGGGGACGCGCTCCGCCTCGTGTTCGACCACGGGGAAGGCCTCCGGACCCGCGACGGCGCGCCGCCGTCGCACTTCGTCGTCGCCGGCGCGGACGGCGTGTTCCACGAGGCGACGGCGACGATCGACGGCGAAGCGGTCGTCGTGCGGTCGTCGTCGGTTCCGAGGCCGGTCGCCGCCCGGTACGCCTGGGGCGCCGCGGACGAGCCGAACCTCGAGAACGCCGCCGGCCTCCCCGCCTCGTCGTTCCGGACCGACGACCCCGACGCGGAGGGGGCCGGCTCATGAGCGACGTCGTCGACCTCGCCGAGAAGCTCCGCTCGTTCGACGCGACGTGGTCGCCCCGGATCGTCGCCGCCCTGAACGGCCAGGAGGTGAAGGTCGCGAAGCTCGAGGGGGAGTTCGTCTGGCACGCCCACGCCGACGAGGACGAGCTGTTCCTGGTCGTGAAGGGGTCGCTCGAACTCCACCTCCGCGACCGCGTCGTGCGCCTCGAGGAGGGGCAGCTCTTCGTCGTCCCGCGGGGCGTCGAGCACAAGCCGGTCGCGCCGGACGAGTGCCACGTCCTCCTGTTCGAGCCGGCCGGCGTCCGGAACACCGGGGACGCCGCGGACGACCCGCGGACGGTCGAGGGGCACGACGTCCCGCGGATCTGACCGCGGCGCGCCCGAGTCTCACGGCGCCGTCGCGAACCGGATCCAGTCGAAGCGGGCGCGCACGCGCGGCGGGGAGGAGGCCGAGTACGCCATCAGGCCGACGCGCAGCGTCTGGGGGAGGTCCGGCCGCACGTGCTGGCGCAGCGGCGTCCACGGCTGGGTGTCGTCGACGCGGTGGCTCATCGACACGACGTCGTTCGAGCGGACGAGGCGGAGCTCGCCGGTCAGGCCGGGCACCGGGTGGAGCAGGAAGTCGGAGTTCGAGTCGAGGGTCGTCTTGTCCTCGGCGGCGAGGGGCGTCGCGCCGTCGCCGGCGCCGAGCGCGACGTGGCAGAAGTCGTGGTCCGCGGCCGTCGACGCCGGGTCCTGCAGCAGGATCCCCGCCAGGCGGTACGAGAGGGGCGGCGGCGCCCCGGGGTTCTGCGGGTCGTCGACGGTCAGCCGCGCCGTCACCTCGAAGTCGCCGCTCACGAGCCGCCAGACGAGCGGCCCCTCCGCGCCGTGGAACCAGATGTTCTGCAGGCCGCCCGCCGTGGGGACGATCTCGAGCGCCCCGCCGGAGACCGTGACCGTCGCGAGCTCGGGGTGGAGGACGCTCCAGTCCGCGCCGAGGGCGACCCCCTCGAAGTCGTCGTCGTAGTGACCGAGCGGGAGGAAGCTCGCCGCCACCGCGTTCGTCTTCGGGTACGGCGGGCCGGCCGCCGCGACGACCACCCCCTGGGTCGCGACCGGCACCGGCGCGACCGTCTCCGGCACGAACCCCTCCAGCGCCGCCGCCCCGGCCGCGTCCGCCGGCACGATCGCGAGGACCGTCGGCTGCAGGAGGTCGAGGCAGACCCCCGCCGAAGGGAAGCACGGTCCGGCGCCGGTCCCCGCGAACGACCAGAGGAACGCCACCGAGTCGCCCGGCGCGGCGCCGGTCACCTCGAGCCGCGCGAACTGCCCGGCGACGAGGTCGGTCTGGTCGAGGACCTGCGCGGACGCGGAGGAGGGGGCGAGGCCCAGGAGGGCGGGAAGGAGCGCGAGCGAGCGGAGCATCGAGGACCTCTCGGATCGGACGGAGGGGCGGGCGTCGTCCCTCGGACGCCGCGACCGCGGTCGGCGCCCGACACGGAATCGTGGCGCGATTCGCGCCGCCCGGAGGCCGCGAAATCGCTCACTTCTCGGCGAGCGTCCCCCGCGTGAAGACGGACCACTCCCCCTCGCGATCGGTCGTCTCCACGACGTACGAGAAGCCGCCTCCCTCCCGTTCGCCGTCCTCCGCCGGCGCCGCGGGCTCGATCCGGTAGCGCCACTTCGACGTCTTCCCCCCCTCCGACGCGGTCTCGGCCATCGTGACCGCGCCCGTCTCCTCGTCGACCTCGACGTCGTACGTCGTCACCCAGCCGAAGCAGAACTGCCGGCACCGGATCGCGTCCTCGAGGACGTCGTACGTGAAGACCCGCAGGTCCTCGAAGACCGTCCGGTCCCCCATCCGGCTCCGCGAGCGGAGGACGAGGACCGAGTCGGAGAGCGCCCGCTCGGCGGTCATCGACTCGGCGTACTCGAACCCGCCGGAGTGCTCGCCCGTCCCCGCGTGCTCCCCGACGAGGAACGCGAGCCCGTCGAGCGGCGACGGGGCGGCGGTGGTCCGCGCGGTCCGGCCGAGGAGCGCCGCGACGGCGGCGACGGAGGCGAGGAGGAGGAGAACGGATCGAACGGGCGTCGGTCGGATCATGGCGAGGGCTCCGGGAGGTCGAGGGCGGCGGGGAGGGAGGTGATCGAGTCGAGGACGGCCGACGGCGCCGGGTCGAGCCGCGTCTCGTCCCCGGGGCGATACTTGCCGGTCCGGACGAGCGCCGCCTGCATCTCGAGGGCGAGGCTGCCGCGGACGTCGAACTCGGCGTCGTCGCCGACCATCAGGATCGACGCGCGAGGGACGCCGGCGTCGGCGGCGATCCGATCGAACAGCGCCGCCGACGGCTTGCCGAGCGTCTCGACCGCGTCGACGTCCGCCGCGTAGCGGAGGAACGCGGCGAGCGGCCCGAGGTCGGTCCAGAGCGCGCCGTCCTTCCGGTAGTAGCGGTTCCGCTGGAGGGTGTAGAGCGCGGCGCCTTCGAGGAGCCGACGGAACGCCGGCTGGAGGTCGGCGATCGTCCGGTCGTGCGCCTCGGTCGCCACGACGACCGCGGGCCCCGCCGGGTCGTCCGTGAACCAACCCCAGTCCTCGCGCGACGCCTCGTCGACGAGCAGCAGTCCGCGGTCGTGTCCGCGCGCGGGCAGGAGGGAGCGGGCGGTCGAGACCGGGTTCCAGACGTCCTCGGGCGCGTCCGCCAGCCCCGCGTCGCGGAGCGACTCGAACAGCGCGCGATGAGGACGGCTCGTCGCGTTGGTGACGAACCGGACGGCCCGCCCGCTCGCCCTCACCGCCCGGACCGCGGCGGCCGCCCCGTCGAACGGCGCTCCGGCGACGCCGTCCATCAGCGTCCCGTCGAGGTCGAGGCAGACGAGCCGGACCCGCGCCGCGTCGATCGTCACGGCGCGCTCCCGCCGAACACGCGCGCGATCCGGCGGGGGCCGACGCCGAGCACGGCCTCGGCGACCGGCGCGAGCGCGTCCGGCCCTCCGACGACGTGGACCGTCCGATGGACGTGGGTGACGCTCTCCCCCGGCGCGAGCGCGACGGCCGGCGACGACGTCTCGAGCTCGTAGAACGGGCCGAGCGGGGGCACGCCCGGCGCCGGCGGACCGTCGTTGTAGCTGTTCACGACGTCGCCGCCGTACGGATCGTCCACGAGTTCCCACCGCGAGTCGACGTAGCGGGTGGCCCCCTCGGGTCGCGTGGACCGCACCAGCGTCAGCCGCCCGCGCGCCGGGTCGTAGCTGCCGAGGACCGACCGCGCCCGCCGCGGGCCGAGGCCGATCTTCGACCGGTACCGCCCGTCGCCGCGGAAGTAGACGACGCCGTCCTCCACCACCAGCCGGTCCGGCGGGACCTCGCCGAAGTACGCGTCGTTCACGACCGGCCCGCGCTCGTCGACGCTCCCCGGCTCGAACGGGACGACGACCGTGGTCGTGTCGGTCGGCCGGAACATCCCGAGGATCCAGATCGACAGGAGCCCGCCCTCCTCCGTCCACGCGTCGTCGCCGACGTTCGTGATCGTGTTGACCGACTCGTACGCCACGAGCGGGAGGGCCGGCGCGCGCTCGAGACCGAGCCCGCGCGCCGCTTCGTCCGCGTCGACCAGGCGGACCGTCCGATCGATCCGGAGCGCGAACTCCGTCCCCTCCCGGTTCACGACCTGGCCCCTCCGACGGAGCGCGACGCTCCGGTCGGTCCGCGCGACGACCTCGTACGGAACCGCGTCGATCAGGGGCGGCGTCTGCCAGTGCTCGAGATCGAACGGATCGCCCGGCGCGAAGTAGATCGCGTACCGTCCTCCTTCCGGCCCGAGCCAGAACCGGTCCTCGCCCCCCCAGACGTTGATGTGCGGCGCCAACGCCCCCGACGCGATGTGCTCCCGGTTCAGCCAGCCGTGACTCCCCCGCCCTCCCCGCCGGTCGTCGACGTCAGCACCCGCCCCTGGTACTCCGGCGCCACGAGCACCCGCGCTCCCCCCGCCTCCCCGAGCACGACGACGTCGGTGTGCGCGGAGACGAACTCGACATCGTCGTCGAACGACCCGATCGAATCCGGGTCGACACCGCGGCAGGCGGGGACGACCGACAGGACCGCGAGAACGATCCGCCGCGCTGCGAGACCCATCGTCCATCCTCCGACTCCCCATCGTAGCCTCGCCGATCTCGGTGGTGGGAAGGGGGCGTCCGGTGAGAACCCCCGAGGGGGCGCCGACGCAGGGGTCCGACGTCGATGCCGGTCCTCCGCGCCAGCGGCCTCTCCCCTGCTCTCCCTTGCTCTCCCCTGCTCTCCCTTGCTCTCCTCTCCCCATGTTCCTCGTCATCGACCTCGAAGCGACCTGCTCTCCCGACGGCGCGTTCCCGCGGGAGGAGATGGAGACGATCGAGATCGGGGCGGTGCTGGTCGACGGAGACTCGCTCGAGGCGGTCGACGAGTTCCAGTCGTTCGTGCGGCCCGAGGTGCACCCGACGCTGACGGAGTACTGCATCGAGCTGACGTCGATCACGCAGGCCGAGGTCGACGCGGCGCCGTCGTTCCCGGAGGCGATGGCCCGATTCGCGGAGTGGCGCGACGGCCGGCCGGCGTGCTTCTCCTCCTGGGGGAGGTTCGACCGGAGCCAGTTCCGTCGCGACTGCCTGCGGCACGGGATCGACAACCCGTTCGCGGACGAGCACCTCGACCTGAAGGCGCGCTTCTCCGAGGTCCATCGGAAGCGACACCGATACGGCATGGCCCGAGCGCTCGCGATGTGCGGCCTGTCGATCGAGGGGAACCACCACCGGGGAATCGACGACGCCCGGAACATCGCGAGGATGTTGCCGTTCATCGAGGGAGGACGGCCGCTCGGGGGGTAGGAGGAAGGAAGGAGAGGAACGAGAGGAAGGATTGGAAGGAGAGGGCGCTGACGCGGAGGGGGAGCGCGCTGGGGGCTGGGGAGAAGACGTCGGTGTCGGGCCTCACGACGGGTCCATCCCATGGGTCCTCACCGGACTC
>JBICIB010000443.1:0-3114 GCA_043101415.1 Planctomycetota bacterium JB042
TCGGTGTAGAGGTGTCGGCGCGGGCGGCCGCGGCGCCAGACTCGACGGCGGCCCCCGGCGGCGCGGCCGGCCCGTCGCCGAACCCGCTCCAGACGAGCACGGCGATCGCCCCGAGCGCGAGGAGGGCGGCGATCCACTTCAAGGGCCGGTCTCCGGGTGGGGGAGGCGGGGTCGAGGGTACCTCCAAGTCCCCCGTGGACAAGGGGATGGGGCCTCTCGTTGACCGCGGCCGCTGGCCCGAATACGATGGAGGGAGCGGCGCCGGCCCTGCCCTGCCTCGTCCGTGAGTCCCACTCGGCGCCGCCAGATCTCTCGACGAGGCGCTCCCTCGTCCCAACCCCTGAAAGCCCTGACACAACCCATGGTTCGACTCTCCATCGCGGCGTTCACCGCGGGTGCGAGCCTCCTTCTCGCCACCGCATCCGCTCAGACTCCCCTCACCACCGAACTCGTCGTCGGCGGCCTCTCCCGGCCGCTCTGGGTCGGCGCGGCCCCCGGGGACGCGGTCCGGCTGTTCGTGCTCGAGCAGAACCAGGCCGACATCCACGTCGTGCAGAACGGCGTCGTCACCGGAACCTTCCTCGATCCCACCGGAAAGGTGGCGACGGGCGGGAACGAGCAGGGCCTGCTCGGGATGGCGTTCCATCCGCAGTACCAGACGAACGGCTTCTTCTACGTGAACTACACGCGCTCCGGCGACGGGGCGACGATCGTCGAGCGGTACCAGGTCTCCGGCAACCCGGACGTCGCGAACGCGGCGTCGGGGACCACGATCCTCGGCCCGATCGCGCAGTTCGCGTCGAACCACAACGGCGGCTGCATCGCGTTCAACCCGGTCGAGGCCGCGGCGGGGAACCACTACCTCTACGTCGGCACCGGCGACGGCGGCGGCGCGGGCGACTCCGCCTGCAACGCGCAGAACGGCCAGTCGCTGCTCGGCAAGATGCTCCGCATCGACGTCGACAACGGCGGCGTCGCGGCCCCCGGCAACCCGTTCATCGGGAACCCGAACTTCGACGACCGGATCTGGGCGTACGGCCTGCGCAACCCGTGGCGGTTCAGCTTCGACCGGTCGAACGGCGACCTCTACATCGGCGACGTCGGCCAGAACGCGCGCGAGGAGCTGAACTGGGTCCCCGGCAGCAGCACGGGCGGCGAGAACTACGGCTGGAAGATGATGGAGGGGTTCAACTGCTTCAGCACGTCGAACTGCGCGCCGGGGACCCCGCTGTGCAACGACCCGTCGCTGACCGACCCGGTCCACGACTACAGCCACGGCCTGGGCTGCTCGGTGACCGGCGGCATCGCGTACCGCGGCTGCGCGATCCCCGACCTCGCGGGGACGTACCTCTACGCCGACTACTGCAGCGGCCGGATGTGGTCGTTCAAGGTCCAGGGCGGCTCGCTGACGAACCTCCAGGAGCGGACGGCCGAGCTCGACTCGACCGGCCAGATCGGCAACGTGATGTCGTTCGGCGAGGACGCCTGCGGCGAGATCCTGATCTGCGACCAGGGCGGCGGCCAGATCTGGCGCGTCGTCCCGGCCTCGGGCGGCAACCCGACGTCGTACGGCACTGGCGAGATCGGCTCGCAGGGGACCGAGGGCGTCACCGGCTGGACGAGCTGCCCCTCGGTCGAGGTCGGCGCGTTCGCGGTCACGGCGACCGGGTTCAACCCGAACTCGTTCGGCGTCGTCTTCACCGGGACGCAGACCGCGACGAGCGCGGTCGCCTGGGGGACGATCCTCGTCGGCGGCTTCGTCACGCGGACGTACTTCAACACCGACGGGAACGGCCAGGCGTCGATCCCGGTGCCGATCCTGGCGTCGCAGATCGGCTTCACGCGCCACTTCCAGGCGGTCGTGCGCGATCCGGGCTTCGGCGGCAACGTCCAGGCCGGCAGCGCCATCACGGCGAAGTTCTGCCCCTGACCCCGGCCCCCGACCTCGGCGCCCGACGCCGAGTCGCGAGGCCCGCGGAGCGTTCTCCGCGGGCCTCGTCCCGTCTCGGGCGGCCCCGTCTCGTCGCATGGTAGAACCGTCGTCGGACCGCCCGGCCGCCGTGGGAGTCGTGACGATGAGCGAGGGTTCGAGTCGACGGGGATTCCTGAAGGCGGCGGCGGCCGCGGCGGTGGCGACGACGGGGCGGGCGGCGACGGCGCGGGACGAGCCGGCCGAGGGGGAGGAGATCACGCTCGAGTCGCTCGTCGAGGCGGAGCGCGTCGCGGGGGTGTCGTTCACGGACGCGGAGCGGCGGCAGATGCTGCCGTCCGTGCGGCGGCAGGCGGAGACGGCCCGCGCGCTCGTCGTCCCGCACCCGGACGAGGACGGCGCGGCGCCGCCGGCGGACGACCCGCACCCGGCGTGGTTCGGCGACGGCGGCCCGGCGGAGGTGTTCGATCCGCGTCTCCCCGGCCAGCGGTTCCCGCGCGACGCGCGCCCGCCGCGCTTCCGCCCGACGCCGCCGCGGCCGCTCCCGTCGTCGGAGACGGAGGTCGCGTTCGCGTCGCTCGCCGACCTGTCGCGTTGGGTGGAGAGCCGCGCGATCTCGTCGCTCGAGCTGACCGAGCTCTACCTGAGCCGCCTGAAGCGGCTCGACGAGACGCTCGAGTGCGTCGTCACCCTCTGCGAGGAGCGGGCGCGGGCCGCGGCGAAGCGCGCCGACGAGGAGCTCGCGGCCGGTCGACGGCGAGGGCCCCTGCACGGTCTGCCGTGGGGGGCGAAGGACCTGTTCGACACGGCCGGGATCCGCACGACGTGGGGCGCGAAGCCGTTCGAGGACCGCGTCCCCGGGCGGGACGCGACGGTCGTCCGGCGGCTCGACGAGGCGGGGGCGGTGCTGATCGCGAAGCTGTCGCTCGGCGCGCTCGCGTACGGCGACCGGTGGTTCGGCGGGACGACCCGCAATCCGTTCCGCCCGGAGCAGGGGTCGTCCGGGTCGTCGGCCGGTTCGGCGGCGGCGACCGTCGCGGGCGGCGTCGCGTTCTCGCTCGGCACGGAGACGTACGGCTCGATCGGTTCGCCGTCGGCGCGCTGCGGGGCGACCGGCTTCCGCCCGACGTTCGGACGCGTGTCGCGCGCCGGCGCGATGACCCTCTGCTGGTCGCTCGACAAGG
>JBICIB010000444.1:0-7825 GCA_043101415.1 Planctomycetota bacterium JB042
GTCGTTCGCGAGGAGCTGTTGCTCCTCGACCCACGTCCCGGCGACGCGCCGGAACACGAAGGCGGCGCCGGCGCTCGAGCCGTTGTCGTCGTCGCCGGTCGCCCCGACGACGGCGAGGTCGCCCGAGACGGCGAGCGCCCGCCCGGACTGGTCCCCGGGCGCCACTCCGGTGGGGAAGAAGAGTTGATCCTCCTGGAAGGTGCCATGGGCGCCGGCGACCGGGGTGAGCGCGGCGACGAGCAGGACGGCCGTACGGGCGAGGATGGGGCGGAACGGAGTGCGATTGAACATGTGGTTTCTCCTTGTGGTTTCGGACGAACGCCGACGGCGGCGTCCGACCCCGACAGGGAAATCCGATTCTCTTCCCGGCGGTCCGTCCGGCCCCGCCCCCGGGCCGGCGGCGCGCTCGAGCATCGTCGAGAGCGCGCGGTCAGGGCGTCAGCGAGAACGTCAGCGCGGTCGAGCCGAACGTCACCTGGCCGTTCGACTTGCCGGCCACCAGCGCGAGCGTGAGTTCCTGCCCCACGAGGGCGGGCGAGCCGACGCCGGCGGGCCAGTTCAGGTTCGCCGCGCCGCGCCCCTGGGCGTCGAGCGTTCCGGCGAACCCCGGGAGGAAAGGAGAGTTCGCGACGGCGAGCATCAGGTTTGTCAGCGGATCCCAGTTGTGGTGGAGGTGCACCACGTCACTCCCCGAGGGGACGTCGAAGCCGGGCATCGACCCGGAGAGCGAGCCGAGGACGAAGTAGACCTCGTTCGCCGAGAGCGCTCCGGCGTCGATGTCGAGCGGGATCGACGCGCCGACCTGCAGCGAGATCGACGCCGGCGCGGTCGTAGCGAGCGCGCGGTGGCGGAAGATCTTGATCGCGCCGGTCGTTCCGTGATTCGGTGCCGTCACGATCAGCTCGGGGAAGCCGTCGCGGTCGAGGTCGGCGACCCTGAGGGCCGTGGCGAAGTACTCGCTCGAGTGCTCCCCCTCGAACACCTGCGTCGTCGTGAATGCGGGCCCGTAGAAGAGGACGGCGCGGCCCATCGAGACGAGCGTCGGCGAGTCCTCGTCCCAACTCCCGCCGACGACATCAGGCCAACCGTCGCGGTTCAGGTCGCCTACCGCCACCTGGTTTCCGAACTCGGCACCGACCTGCGGATACGTGGAGTAGAGCGTTCGCCCGCTCGTGAACGTCGGGCCGTAGAGGATGCGCACGTGCCCGGCGCCCGACTCCCCGCCCGGCCCGTTCGACTTCGGCGCTCCGGTGGCGATGTCCGGGAATCCGTCCCCGTTGAAGTCGGCGGTGCGTGGGCACGTTCCGAACGATCCAGAGCCGTTCGGCGCCGAGATCTGGCTCGAGAGGACCACTCCGGGAGGGTCGAGAACGACGATCGAGCCCGTGCTCAGGAACCCGGGGCCGCTGTAGGTGTGTCCTTCCCACGCGAGGATCTCGGCGACTCCGTCCCCGTCGAAATCACCACTTCCCATGGACGTACCCAGTGTCTGCCCTCCCGCAAGAGGCTCCGGGACCAGCGGGTCGACGCGATAGTCCGAGGTTCGGAGGTGCGACCATCCGGAACTCGCGAGGTAGACGTCGAGCCGGCCGTTGTCGTTCCCGCCAGGGGCCGTTCCAGCGTCGTATCCGAAGGACGAGACGATCAGATCCGGTTGGCCATCGAGGTCCGCATCGGCTGAGACCATCTCGAGGCCGAAACTGAGCACCGGCGCCGCCGGAGGTCCCTTCAACTCGATCCCGGTCTGAAACGAGGGGCCCCACGTCACGAATGCACGGCCCGACTGAGCTGCACCTTGGACCTTGGCGAGAAACGAACCGAATGCGATGTCGACGTGTCCATCGCCATCGAAGTCCGCCGCCGCGAGGCCCTGAGCGAGGTCGTCCTCGTCGACCCAGTCGCCGAACTTGGCGAACTTCGTGAAGTGCGGCCCGTAGGCGGCGTATCCGGCTCCGCTGTGACCGTCGGGCCAGGAGACTCCGACCGCGAAGGTGACCAGATCGGGCCACCCGTCCTGGTCGAGGTCTGCGACCGGCGGTGGGGCCCCGCTTCCGAAGAAAGCGAACGCGGGGAGATTCGCGGGCTTCAACGTCAGCGACTCGAACGGCGTTCCGGCCGTCGACTGGAGTACCGCCCAAGTCGAGGCCACGAACCCCACGATGGCGATTCTGCACGACATCATTTCACGACGATGGTCGCGTTCTGTCCCAGCGCCCAGTTGGCGTGCTCGTTGATGGGAAACTGCGCGACCACATCGAACGCCGAACACGCAGAAGGGTTGTTCCCGGCGTATCCGGTCGTGCACGTTGGCGCGTTCGGGATGCCGCACGGAGCCGAACTGCAACTGGGAACGACGAAGGTGGAGTACGAGCCGCCGCTGTCGGCTCCTTGGCGCAGAGGCACCCAGGTGTTCCCGATCGCACTCACCGACGCTCCCAATTGAGAGACGGCGACGCCTGTTCGAGCGTTCGGATCTGGGTTGGCGTTGGTCACCGATTGGATCGTGTTCCGGCCGGGTGACGCGAGCGTCCCCAGGTCGTACGGACCTGGGCCGGTCGTGTTGCCCGCGATGAGCACGCCGGCCGCGTTTCGCTCGATCACGTTGTTTCGAAGGAGAAGCGATCCTGAGCCACGAAGCGCGATCCCGGTGGTCATCTGGGGGGCGAGTCCTCCGGGCGGGGGCTGTGCGAAGTTGTCGTGTACGTGGCAGTTCGTGACGGTCAGCGCGTTGTCGAACGCCTCGATTCCGTTCTCGTTGTCGAAGACTTCGCAGGCAGTGATGGTGAGCATCGCGCTCAGATTCCCGGACTTCCCTCCCTCGATTCCATCGTGGTTTCCGAAGATCAAGCAGTCGTTGATCGTCGCGTGGGTCACTGCCTTTCCGTTGATGACGATCGCGGCGTGGCCGACGTCGTTCCCCACTTGGTTGTACGGACCGAATCCGCTCGCTTCACAGCGCTGAATCGTGATCGTCGCGGGCAGCGTCGATGAGGGGTTCTCGACCCATACTCCCCAATACCCCTCTGTGAACCGGCAATCGGAAATGTCGATTCGGTCGACTCCATTGGCCGTGAGACAGCGCAACTGATCCGAGGAATGGTGCTGGTAGAAGGTGTTGTCGATCTCCAACCAGCGAAACGCGTTGTTCGTCTGCAGCCCGGGCCCCGGACCCTGGAACAAGACGACCGACGTGTCGAGCGGAAACGGCGACGGAACGCCGTTCGCGGTCAGCACGGGCAGGTTCCCTTGGGCGTCGGGCAGTCCGATCAGCTTCACCCCGTTCTGGTTCACGACGATCGGAAACGTCGCCTCGAATCCGCCGGCCGACATCGGCCGGTATGTCCCGTAGGAGATGTAGATTTTCGCGTTGGCCGGGACCTGGGCGCAGGCGTAGTGAATGCTCTTCCATGGCGTCGTGAAGAGCGTCCCGTTCGCCGGAAGGTCGGCGGCATTCGGGTGGCCGACGTTCACATAGTAGATCCCAGGGCCGGGCGGCGGCGGCGCGGTCTGCCCGTCGGCGGACGGGCTCAGGAACGGAAGTGCGGAGAGAGAGAGAGAGTTGCGGCGAGCCGGCGTCGGTTCATCGGGACCCCTTCGTTCGATTCGAGTCTTCCGGTCCGAGGATACCACGGGCCGATCGGCTCCCCCCTCCTCACTCCCCCCCGAGGTACCCGAGCGCCTCGAGGTCCTCGACGACGTCGCTCGAGAGCGTCGCCTCGCCGCCGGCGGGGCCGAGGGCGCGGACGCGGTCGACGGTCTTCACGAGGACGCGTTCGAGACGGGCGGCGTCGTCGGGGCGGGCGGGGGAGACGTCGGCGCGCTCGCCGGGGTCGGCGGCGAGGTCGAAGAGCGCGCGCTCCGGCGCGCTCCCCGGCGTGTCGTCGCGGACGAGCTTCAGGGTCGGTCCGACGACGGCGCGGAAGACGCGGTCGCGGCGGGTGCCGCGGGCGATCGCGGGCTGGAACGGGACCGACGTGCCGGCGAGGAGCGGCGCGAGGTCGCGGCCGTCGCGCGGGGACGGATCGAGGCCGACCATCGCGCGGACGGTCGGCGCGACGTCGACCAGCGAGATGACTTCGGCGACGCGGGCCGGCGCCACGCCCGGGGCGCGAATCAGGAGCGGGACGCGGACCTGCTCCTCGTGGACCGACTGGCCGTGGCCGAGGTCGCCGCGCTCGAACAGCTCCTCGCCGTGGTCGGAGAGGACGACGACGATCGCGCGCTCGAGCCGGCCCGCGCGTTCGAGCGCTCCGAGGACGTCCGCCACCAGCCGGTCGGCGGCGCGGAGCGTCGCGTCGTACCGCCGGCGGATCTCCTCCTTCCGCGCGTCGGAGAGGGTCGCCGCGTCGCGGCTCGCCTTCGTCGGCGAGAAGTCCGCGACCAGCCGCGGCACGTCGCCCGCCTCGGCGCCGACCGCCTCCAGGTCGTCCGGCGCCGCCGCGTAGTCGTGCGCGACGTACGTGTGGACGAACGCGAAGAGCGGCGCCCGCCGCGGCGTCGCCAGACGCTCGAGCAGCGACGCGCGCGACGCCGCCGCCTTCGCGGCGTTCGCCCGGTCGCGCGGGTCGTTCCGCCGCGCCGCCCACCCCTCCGGCGGGAACGCGGGGTCGACGATCCCGTACCGGTCGAACCCGCGCGCGAACCCGAACGCCGGGTTCACGTACCCGCCGCCGGTCCAGGCGACGGTGGCGTACCCCGCCCCCGCGAACGCCTCGGGGAGCCAGGGCGTCGTGGCGTGAACGCGGCTCTTCGACCCGTGGACGCCGTGCCGGTCCGGGAGCTCGCCGGAGAAGAGCGACACGTGCGACGGGAGGGTCCACGGGGCGGTCGTGTACGCCCGCTCGAAGACGACCGCGTCGCCGGCCAGCGCCTCGAGCGTCGGCGACGTCGGCCGCTCGAACCCGTACGCCGAGAGCCGGTCCGCCCGGACCGTGTCGAGCGAGACGACGACCACGTCGGGGCGCGCGTCCGACGCGTCGCGTGCCTCGACGGTCGGCGCCCCGAACGCGACGAGCTGCCCCTCGCCGCCGAGCGGCCGCGCGTGCATCGTGAGGACCACGTCCCGCCCCGCGAACGCCCGGAGGTCGATCTCGATCCCGCTCCAGCGCGGCGTCCGCGCGTCGAGCGCGACGCGCCCGGCCGTGCGGTCGTCGCCGGCGGTCACCTCGACCTCGACCGCGACCCGCGGGTTCCGGTCGGGGAAAGGCATCCCGACCTCGGCGGCGAGGACCGGCGCCCCGGCCGGGAGGCGAAGGGGGAGGCGGAGCGTCGCCGGCGCGCCGAGGACGACGGCGTCCTGCGTCACGCGGCCGACCGTCGCCCTCCGACGGTACGGAGACCGCGCGCCGGCCGGCGCCTCGAGCGAGAGGAGCCACCCCGCCCGTTCCGAGTGCCGCTCGACCCTCGTCGTCACCTCGGTCGCGTCCGCGAGGACGGCGCCGACGAGCAGCCCGCGCGCGTCGTCGTCGACCACCCAGCGGACCTCGCCGCGCCCCTCGTCGTCGGCCGGGACCGCGCGGAGGAACGTCCGGTGGTTCCGGAGCGTCGTCTCCGCGAAGGCCGGGTCCCGTAGCTCGTCGGGCGTGACGGGACCGGGGAGCTCGAGGACGAACAGCCGCTCGTCCTCCGCGAGCGCGCGCCCGACGTCGACGACCACTCGGTGCAGCCGCGCCGGGGTGACGCGGGCGGCGGCGAGCGCGAGCGCGCGGGGGGCGTCGGCCGACTCGAGCAGGAGCGGCGCGACCCAGTCGCCGTCGTGCCGGATCGCGGCGGGCGCGTCGAGGACGACCTCGACGTCGCGCGCGAGCTCCTCCTCCGTCGCCGCGAGGTCGACCGCCGACTCGATCGTCGCGTCGTCGAGCCGCTCGGTCACGCGGATCAGCGCCGGGCCGGGCGCGCCGGCGGGGCACCCGAGGAGCGGGAGCGCGGCGAGGAGCGCGAGGGGGAGCCGGCGGGGACGTCCGGTCATCGGCCGAGGTACCCGAGCTCTTCCATGCGGCGCCGCACCGCCTCGTCGATCACGTCCTCCGCCGCGTCCGCCTTCAGCGCCTCGGCCCGGAAGCGGTCGAGGACACGACGGAGCGCGACCGCGTCGTCGCCGGTGGTCGGGAGGGGGGCGCGCTCGTGCGGGTCGTTCGCGAGGTCGAACAGAACCGGCCGGTCCGGCCCGTCCTCGGCCCACGGGACGACGAGCTTCGCCCCGCCCCGCGCGCGGACGGCCGAGAAGGTCGTCGTGTTCGAGAAGACGAAGTCCTTCCCCCGCGTGCCCGCCGGATCCGCGAACGCGGGGACGAGCGACGCGCCGTCGTCGTCCGGGGACGGTGGGGCGCCGATCAGCTCGAGGAGCGTCGGGACGAGGTCGACGTTCTCGACCGGCGCGTCGAGCACGACCCCGGCCGGGACCCCCGGCCCGGCGAGGATCAGCGGGACGTGGACGAGCTCCTGCGTGAGGAGCGTGTTGTGGGTCCGCTTGTAGACCACGAGCGGGTTCCCCTCGTCCTCCGGGCGGACCGCGCCGCGCGCCTCGCGGTGCTCGTACAGGCACTCGCCGTGGTCGGCGGCGACGATCACGATCGTCTTCTCGGGGCGGGGGAGCATCTCGAGGGTGGTGGCGAGGATCGCGTCCGCCATCCGCACCTCGCCGTCGTACTTCGCGCGCTCGGTCGCGACGACGTTCGACGCCTCGAGCGCCGCCCGCTTCGCCCACGCCTTCGGCCGGTCCGGGTGCGCGGCGGCGATCACCTCGCGGAACCCCTCGAGGAGCGACGGCTCGACCGGCCGGGGCGGGAAGACGTCGTACGCGGCCGCCGGGTCGTACGGGTCGTGCGGGTTCGTCAGGTGGAGGTAGACGAACCGCGGGCGGTCGACCTTCCGGCCGACGAGGGCGCGGTAGACGTCCGGGTCCGGCTCCATCTCGTACTCGTCGAACCCGCGCTCGAACTCGCTCCCCGGCTCGAGGAGGACGTTCGACTGGATGGCGGCGGTGCTCCATCCGAGCGCCTGCAACCGCTCGGCGAGCGTCGGCAGGCCGGGCATCCGCACGAAGTCGTCGGCGACGTGGCGCGACAGCATCATCGAGACCATCGACGGGCCGGTCCACGACGACTGGGCGGTGCAGTCGGCGGCGCGGACCCCGCGGGCGGCGAGCGCGTCGATCGTCGGGCTGGTGGCGCGGTCGTACCCGTAGCAGCCGAGGCGGTCCGCGCGGAGGGTGTCGACGACGCAGAGCAGGATGTCGACGTCCCGCGTCGGCGGCGGACCCTTCGAGCAGGTCGTCGCCGCGAGGAGGAGGAGCGCGAGCGGGAGCGGCGGGCGGAGCATCGCGAGAGTGTAAGGGACGCGACGCGGTTCGGGCGCCTCGGGAGCGTCTGGTAGCTTGACCCGGATGGACCGGCGGACGTTGGCGGCGGCGGTGGTGGCGACGGCGATCCTCGGCGCGTGCCGGCGCGCCGAGCCGCCGCCGCGCGTGGTCGACAGGGTCCACGACCTCGTGGCGATGCTCGATCGGGCCGAGATCGGCGACGGGTCGCCGTACGCGCTCCGCCCGATCCCGACGATCTCCCCGGACGACCCGCGCGATCGGATCGCGGTCCTGACCGTGCCGGCGGGGACGACCCTCGCCTGGGAGCGCCTCCCGACCCGGGGCGCGGCGCGGCTGACGTTCGGGATCGGCGTCACCTGGCCGGCCGACCGGGCGAACGACGTCCCGGTGACGTTCGCGGTCGCGGCCGGGCGGGACGGCGGTCCGGAGGAGGAGGTGTTCCGGCGGACGGTCCGCCCGGGCGACCTGCCGACGCCGCGGCTCGTGGCGCCGGTCGAGGTGACC
>JBICIB010000445.1:0-13620 GCA_043101415.1 Planctomycetota bacterium JB042
ACTTCGTGAAGACGGAGTCGCCGTTCTACGCCAAGGAGCTGGTCCAGAAGAACGTCCAGGCCGAGGTCGACCCGCGCGAGGTCGACGACCTGTACGAGCAGGCGGTCCGTTTCATCATGGAGACGAAGCGCGGCTCCGCCTCCCTGCTGCAGCGGAAGTTCGCGATCGGCTACACGCGCGCGTCGCGGCTGATCGACCTGATGGCCGAGGACGGGATCCTCGGCGAGTACCGGAACGCTCAGGCCCGCGAGGTCCTGATGACGGTCGAAGAGTACGACGAGCGGAACCGGGCCCGCGACGACGGTTGACGCGGGCCGGATCTCCGGCGAGGAGGATGGACAGTGGTGGATCCGACGCTTGGTCAGGCGACGACGGACGGCACGTGGTTCGGCGCGGCGCCGACGATCATCGGGGTGCTGCTCGCGGTCTTCTGGGCGGTCCTGCTCTTCCTGAAGCAGCCGGTCGAGCGACTGCACCTCCGGCTCATCGGGCTGGGGTGCCTCGTCCTCGTCCTCTCCGCGCTGCTCGGCTACAACGGCGAGGGGGGCCGGATCGGGGCGGGGATCGCGACCAGCCTCGAGAACACGCCGCTCGGCGGGTTCGCCTTCTTCCTGCTGATCGTGGCCGCGCTCCTGTCGGCCCCGGTGGCGACCGACTGGCTGTTCGTCCCGGAGATCACGCGCTGGCGGTCGGGGCAGTCGCTCCGGGAGGCGCCGGTCCGGGGGAGCGTCGGCCGGTACCAGGTCCGCGGCGGGTTCATGCATGACGACGTCGCGCCGACGGACGCCGCGCCGACCGCGGGCGCCGGGAGCGCGGTGCTCGACGCTCCCGCCGACGCCGCGCCGCTCGCGACGCCGGAGCCGGCGATCGAGCCGCGGATCGAGGAGGACGAGCTCGCCGAGCGCGTCCCGGAGGACGAGCCGGTCGCCGAGGCCGCCGCGACGGACGTGGCGGGGGCGGAGGACGAGGTCGGGTCGGACGAGGAGATGCCGTGGTACATGCGCCGCCGCGCGCGCCGCGATCCGAGCCCGGACGACGAGCTGGCGGACCGGCGCGAGGAGCCTCGGTCCGCCGACCGCGACGACGAGCTGCTCGTCGCGGACGACGGGTGGGGGAGCGACGCGTCCGAGGTGGAGGTCGCCCCGGCCGAGGAGGAACGCGCGGAGACGGGCGACGACTCCTGGGACGGCACCTGGGCGTCCGAGCCGGTGCGCGAGGAAGAGGTGCGGGACGCCGGCGCGTGGGACGTTCCCGCGGAGGCCGACGAGCCCGAGGTCGATGCGCCCGAGGCGGAGGCGGTCGTCGAGTCCGTCGACCCCGGCCCGGAGGTCGACGTCGCGACCGACGAGCCTCGCGAGGTCGAGGCCTCGGCCGAAGAGGCGACCCTCGCCGACGACGGGTGGGGGACCGCGCCGGCGACCGACGAGGTCGAGGTCGACGAAGAGGTCGACGAAGAGGTCGACGCGTGGACCGACGCCCCGACGGAGGAGGTCGAGGACGTCGAGGCCGCCGCGGAGCAGGACGAGGACGAAGCGGAGGAAGAGGACGAGGAAGACGAGGAGGACGAGGAGTTCGAGGACGCGGAGTTCGAGGAGGACGAGGCCGAGAGCGACGACGAGGAGTTCTCGGACGACGTCGACGCCGTCGATCTCGCGGCCGAAGAGGAAGAAGAGGGGGACGAGGAAGAGGAGGAGGGAGAAGAAGAGGAAGAGTTCGAGGGCGAAGAGGTCGCGCTCGACGCGGACGAGGACGAAGAGGTCGACGCGGACGAGGACGAAGAGGTCGACACGGACGAGGCCGAGGAGGTCGCGCCCGGGGTCGTGGCGTCGGAGGAGGCGGCGGCCGATCCCGAGCCGGCACCCGCCCGCCGCGAGGTCGCCCCCGAGGACGCTCTCTACTTCCAGGCCGGAGACCTCGTCGTCTCCTCCCAGCGGGCGTCGATCTCCTTCCTGCAGCGCTCCCTCGGCATCGGCTACTTCCAGGCCGCGAAGCTGCTCGATCGCCTCCAGGGGGAGGCGGTGATCGGCCCGTACACCGGCGCCGTGAACCGGGACGTCCTCATGACCGTCGAGGCCTGGGAGAGCCACAAGGACGCCTGACGCCCCCGGGCCGGCCCGGAAAGGGCGGCCCTCGGATTCGCGCTCGAGCGGTCGCCGCCCCCGTTGCGCGCGCGGGGACCGGGTCTTACACTCCATGCGGGTTCTTTGAAGAAGACCCCCTCGACCGTGCCTCCGGCTCGAAGCGTCCGCCAACCCCATCTCCGCAGAGATCCACCGAATTCGGCCGGTGGAGAGAGGGACGGCGCCGCGATCCGGAGGGGGCGGGTCCGGGTTCCCCTGCCCGGTCCGTCCGCCACGTGAAAAGGGCACCAGGAATCGCATCCGGGAACACGACATGCACCGCCGCGGAACGGGCCCCGCCCCCGCCGTCTCCGTGCTCGTCCCCGTGCTCGACCCGCGAGACCTCGACGGTCTCCGGCGGCGCGTGGGAGCACTCTCCGCCTCGCTCGCGAGGACCGTCGCCTCCTTCGAGATCGTCGTCGTCCTCGACGGCCTCCCCGACGGCCCGCTGGGCGGGTCCCTCCCGCCCGGGGTGCTCGTCCGTCGTCGCGCGCGCCGCGGCGGCCGACGGGTGGCGCTCCTCGAGGCGGTCCACCTCTCGTCCGGCGTCGTGCTCGTCGTCGTCGAAGGGCGGGCGCTCCTCGACGACGCGCGCCTCCGTTCCCTCCTGAGCCCCATCAAGGGCGGGGTCGACCTCGTCACCGGAGTCGACGTCGCGCCGACCGCCGGCGCGCTCGCGCGCCGGGCCGCCCGCGCCATCGCGTGGGTGCGCGGGCGCTTCGGCCTCTCCGGCGGCCTCCGGGCGTTCCGTCGCCACGCGCGCGTCGCCGCGCTCGTCGGCCCGAGGCCGTGGCGCGCCGCCGCGAGTCGGTTCGCCGCCGTCGCCGTTTGAGCCCCGGTCCGCGCTCGCTTACGCTGCCGGCATGGCGGACTCTCTCGAGAAGCGGGCGCAGGCGCGCGCCCTGGTGACCCTGCAGCGGAACCTCGACGGCGTCGAGACCGTCGAGGGGTTCGTGCTGGCGGTCGGGAAGGAACTCGTGCTCCTTCACGTCGTGGACGACTTCCACCTCGACGGCTACCGGATCGTCCCTCGCGACCAGGTCGAGCGCGCGCGCCACAGCGCGGTCGAGCGCTACCGGGCCGCGATCCTGAGGGCGGAGAAGGTGCTCGGCCGGATCGGGATCGAGGGAGAGATCGACCTCTCGGACTGGAACGCGGCGTTCAAGTCGCTGAAGGGGCGCGGCGAGAGCGTGATCGTCGAGGACGAGCGCGAGGAGTCGGAGGAGTTCGTCATCGGCCGGATCGAACGCGTGAACAAGAAGAGCGCGGCGATCCGCGGCTTCGACGCCCTCGGCCGCTGGGACTCGGACACGACCCGCTTCAAGTACGTCGACGTCACCTCCGTCACCTTCGGCGGCGAGTACGTGACGACGTTCACGAAGTACCTGCTCGATTCCTGACGCGGCGCCGCCCGGCCGGGGCGCTCCGCCTCAGCGTTCGATGTCGTCGTCGACGAACCGCTCGAACATCCGCACGAACGCCGCGTCCTCCTCGCCCCCCTCGAGCGCCATGTTCCGGAGCGCGGCCTCGATGCACTCCCGCACCTCGGCGTTCGAGTCCTCCTCGAGCAGCTCCCGCAGCAGCGGCTCGGCTTCCTTCCGCTTCGTGGCGCCGAGGACCCAGACGGCGATGCCGCGGACGTTCCCGTTCCGATCGCCGAGCTTCTTCTCCAGGCGGGCGAGGATCTCGCCGTCCTCGTCCGGCAGCTCGGCGGCCGCGACGATGGTCGCCAGCTCGACCTGCTGGTCCTTGCTCCGCTTCAGCTCCTTCAGGATCGCCTCGCGGACCCGCTCGTCGTGCGGCGCGCTCTTGGCGAGGGCGCGCGGCAGCTCCTTCGCGAGGACGGTCTTCGGCTTCCGTTTCCACATCTTGAGGAGCGTGGGGACCGCGGCGGGGAGTTCGAGGTGCTCGATCGCGACGATCGCGTGCTGGACGATCTGGACGCTCTTGTCCTTCAGGAGGTCGGTCAGGATCGGGAGCGCGTCGTAGTTCCCCTTCTGCGCGAGCGCGTCGATCGCGGCGACCCGGGTCGCGGCCATCTCGCGCGGTTCGGTCAGTTCGAACAGGAAGTCCCGCGCCTCGACGTTCGCCATGCCGCCGAGCTCGGCGATCGCCGGGTCGCGGCGCTCGGAGTTCCGCTCGCGGGCGAGGTCCATCAGCTCGCGCAGGCGGCGCGTCTCGTCCTCGTCGACCCCCTTCGAGACCGCCTTCTCGGCCATCGTCATCATCTTGAAGATCTCCTGGAGGGAGGCCTGGTACGCCTTGCGCGCCAGCACCAGGCGGCCGGGGGAGATCAGGACGTGCTGCGGCGAGATGACGGTGTCCTTGCCGACGAACTCCTCGCTCGCCTCGATCTCGACCTTCAGGTGCTCCTTGCACGTCAGGGCGCCGAAGCGCGCGCACGCCTGGATCATCTCGTCGCCGATCGCCTCGGCCCTCGTCTCGTGGGTCTCGGTCGACGCGATCAGGCAGACGAAGTCGCGCGAGCGCTCGACGAACGCCGGGTCGCGGTAGAGGCGGAGCGCGGTCGAGTCGCTCGCGACCTCGCCGTCCATGTTGAAGCAGAGGAGGACCGGGACGTTCCGCTCCTTCGCCTTCGCGAACGCCGCGTCGTAGTCGCGTTCCCAGTGGACGCCGTCGGCGAGCAGGCCGAGCCAGAGCAGGAGGATGGACATGGGGGGCTCCTTCGTCGAACCGATCGGACGGCGCGGGGCCCGCCCGGCTTCCCTGGTTCTTCACTTCGAGACGAACGGCGCGGCGGGGTCCGGCGTTGACCGGAAACTCGGTTTCGTCCGACTCGGGGCGTCAGGATCCGTCCGACTCCGCCCGTCCGCGATGGATCGAGAGCCAGTAGTCGAAGTTCCCGGGGAGGTGACTGGTGTGCGGGGCGAACTGCATCACGTGGCGCAGGACGCCGACCGGGTCGACGAAGACGAGCACCGGCATCTCGGTCCGGGCGGCCTCGTCGCCGTGCTTCCGGAGGTCGGTGATCTTGTCGTGGACGACGATCGAGACGTCGATCTCCGCCTCCGCGAGCTGCCGTTCGAGCTCCGCGCGCTCGTCCGGGTGGTCGCCGACGAACGACGGGATCGCGAGGACGCAACGGGCCTCGTAGCCGCCCTTCCAGAGGAGATCGGTCGCCGACTGGGCGGTCCGGAACGCGATGTACATGCGCCGCCGCCGCTCGAACGCGACCGACTCCTCGTCCCCGATCTCCGCGATCTCCTCGTCGGTCGGCCCGGGGACCCACGCCACCACCGTCCCCCGCGCGGAGAGGGGGACGCCGCGGACGGGCCGGTTCGCCAGCACCTCGGCGAGCGTCTCCCCCTCGCGCTCGAGCGTCAGGCCCCGCGTCCTCGGTTCGACCGCGCCGAGCGCCCGCTGCCGGTCGAGCGTCTCGATCGTCGGACGATCGACCCGGTACGCGCCGAAGCTGGAGCCGAACCCGATCGTCCCCTCGACCGGCTGGCCGTCGGCGGAGTGGTACGAGCCGATGAGGCGGCCGTTCACGTAGGCGACGACCAGCGGGCCGTCGACCAGGAGCTCGAGGAGGAACGACGTCGAGGGGTGCTCGAACTCGATCTTCTCGCCGACGGTCTGGCCGGCGCCCGGAGATTCGCCGTCGCGCACGGCGTGGAGGCTCCCCCAGACCGAGTCGAGCTCGGCCGCGTTCTCCTTCTGGCCGATCGAGTACATGTGGTCGCCGCCCGAGAACTCGAACCGGACGTTCCGGTCCCGCCGGGTCCAGCCGATCGCGACGCACCCGTCCACGAACGTGGTCGTGAACTGGACGCGCGCCGTCACGCGCCACCGGCCGGGCGGGATCCAGTCGGTGGTCCGGACGAAGGCGTGCCGGTAGTGGGCGGCGCGGTCGAGCTGGCCGGTGTCGTCGCGCGGCTTCTTCCGTCCGACGTGGATCCCTCCCTCGCCGTCGGCGTACCAGAGGTCGGCGACCCGGTGCTCCTCGTACCCGGTGAAGCCGTCCTCGGTCAGTCCGAGCCACGCGACGTTCCGGGCCACGGGCTCGAACGGCGCCGCGCGGTCGGTCGGCGGCGGGCAGGGCGCGGACGACGACGGGTCGAGGCCGAGGCGACGCGCCAGGAGGGAATGGTCGGCGGCGAGGCGGGCGGCGGTGAGGGGGCGGCCGGCGGCGGCGTGGTGGTCGGCCGCCTCGGCGAGCAGGTCGAGGTGGCCCCGGACCCGCGGCCAGACGGCGAGCAGCGGAGACGGCCCGGCCTCCGGGACGTCGTCGCGCGGCACCCGCCGGCGCGTCTCGCTCCGGAGGACCCACGCCGGCGGCTTCTCGCCGACGGACTCGAGGAGGTCCGCCAGCGCGAGCGCCCGCTCCGTCGACCACTCGTCGATCTCGAACGCCCAGACGAGCGCGGTCGCCGCCTCGCGCGACCAGCCGTACGCGAGGAGCAGCTCGCCGGCGCGCGCGGCCTGCCCCTGCCCGAACCACGGTTCGGCGCGGTTCCGGCTGAACTGCCAGGTCGGCGCGTCGAGCACGGGCCACGGCGCCTCCCCCTTCCGCGGCACGGTGTTGTAGCGCGACTTCGCCCACGGCTTCGGGTCGAGCCAGAAGAACCCGCGCACGAACGTGTCGAACGCCTTCGCGAACGCGTCGAATCCCTTCGGCCGTCCGGCCGCGCCGTCGGCGAAGCACGACGTGAACCAGCCGATCGGGTTCCGGCGTCCCTTGCTCGCGCACTGCTCCTGGTAGAGGGAGAGCCGGTCCCGGAACAGCCGCCGCCCGTTCTCCTCCCAGGAGTTCAGGTAGACGAACAGCGCGTAGCCGGCGACGTAGTTGTCCCGGTAGTCCTCGATCGTCCCCTCGATCAGCTCGGTCAGCTTCTCCTTCCCGCCGTACCCCTTCCGCATCGTCTGGTCCATCGCGCCGGTGTCGGCGTCGTTCTCGATGAACGTCGTGTCGCGCATCGCGTCGTACGACTTGGCGGTCCAGACCGCCTTCCCCTCCGTCAGCCACGCGGGCAGCCCGGGGAAGACCGCGCCGTCGAAGCGGTGGGTCAGCTCGTGGGTGAGGCCGCGGCCGAGCGCGGGGATGCTCGACGCGTTGAACCGGACGACGGTCAGGTCGCCGGACTGGAACCCGCCGGCCCACCAGTACGGCACTCCCTCCGCCTCGAGCCCCTCCGCCTCCGGGACGATGCGGACCGTGCCTTGGCGCCCCACGAACGGGTCCCGCCCGAACAGGTCGACGAGGCGCGCGTGGTGCAGCTCGATCGTCTTCGCCGCGCCGACCAGCGTCTCCCAGCCGCAGTTCGTCTCGATGCGGTAGCGCCCGTTCTCGGAGAGCGCGACGCCCGGGTCGCCGAACGACTCGTGCGCCCGCGTGAAGGCGAGCCGCTCCTCGAGCGTCATCTCCTCCAGCGCGTCGATGGTGAGCGGCGCCCCGCGCTCGACCCCGAGCCGCTCGCGGGCGCGCCCCAGGAGGTCGACCGCCTGCTCCTCGATCACCTCGAGGTCGGGCGGCTCGGGCCCCTTCAGGTCCTTCAGGCCGGTCTGGCGGGCGAGCCCGCGCAGCGCGCGCGCCGCCTCGATCGCGGTCTTCGTGGCGCCGGCGCCGAGCGCGTCCTGCGCCAGCCGCTTCAGCGCCTGCACCACCGGCGCGTGCGCGTCCCGACGCGGGGCGCAGGCGTCGTTCAGCGCGCGGCAGTGCTTCGCCCACGTCCCGGGCGCCGCCCGCGCCAGGTCCCAGGCGAGGAGCCGGGCGAAGCGCGGGAGGAGCGGCGCGCCGATCGCGCGGGAGCGGCCGCTCTTCCGGGCGAACGCCGCGAGCTCCGCGATCGCCGCGGCCCGCGACGCCTGGAGCCGCTCGAGGAACGGCACGTCCGCCGGCAGGAGGTCGCGCCACTCGCGAGGGGCCCGGACCTTCCCCCGGTCGTCGGCGGCCGCCGCGAACAGGACGTGCGCCCACGCGGTCCGGAGGTCGAGGTCGTCGCCGCACGCCTCGAGCGCCCGGACGAGCAGTCCCTCGTCGGTGGGGCGGTGCCAGAGCGCGTTCGCCAGGTGTCGCCGCGCCTCGTCCCTCCTCCCCGCCTCGAGCGCCCGCTCGGCCGCCTCGAGCGCCGGCCGCGCCGGATCGCCGTCCCCCGCCCTCGGCGGCGGACCCTCGGGGACGACCTGGGCGGCGGCGGACGAGGCGAACGCGACGACGACGACGAGGGCGATCTTCATCCGCCCGAGGATACGGGCCGATCCCGCGACCGTCACCGGCTCCGCATCTCCGGCGCCCGACGCCGCCCCGGCCGCGGCACAGCGTTGGTGTCGGACACCGGCGCGGGCACGATCAGTCGCGGAGGAGGGCGCGGGAGACGGCGGGGAGGAGGAGCTCCGCGGCGATGCGATGGCCGGCGGCGCTCCAGTGTCCCTCCCGGAGGTACGGGTCGTCGCCGTCCCGGGCCGCCTCCTCGAGGCGGTCGATCGGGTCGAGGACGACGTGGCCGTCCGCGCGGAGGCCGGCCGCGAGCCGGTCGTGGAAGCGTCGGCGCTCGAACCCGTCCCGCGCCGCCGCCGGGCGCGCCTCGACGAACCGCTCGAAGCGCCGCTCGTCCGCCTGCACCGCGGCCGGGATCAGGAGCACCACCATCGCCGCTCCGAGCGCGTCGCACCGCTCCCGCAGCCGGCCGAGCACGATCGAGAGGTGCGCCCGCCCGATGCCGACGTACGGCGGCGGCGACTTCCGCAGCATCCCCGTCACCATCCGGTTCGCCGGGACGAAAGGTTCGATCCAGCCGCGCCGGACCAGCCGCTCCTCCAGCCCGGGGAGCACGAGCTGCACCGCCGACGACGCGCCGAGCCAGTACGCCGGCCGCCTCACCCCCCGGACGAACGCGGCGAGCCCGAACCGCGCCCGCCCCGTCCGTCGCTCGGCTGCCTCGCGCGCCTCGTCCTCCTCGATCGAGGAGACCTTGCCGAGCCGCCGCCCCTCGAGCTTCATGTTGTCCTCGAGGTCGTTCCCCTCGTAGACGGCCACGACCACGACGTCCGGTCGCAGCCGCGGCGCGAGCCGCTCGAGCGCCGTCTCCGCGTGGACCTGGCCGTACCCCGGCACGCCGGCGCCGTACACGCGCACCCGCCGCTCGGGATCGAGCTCCGCGGCGCGCCGCTCCAGCCGCTCGTGGAACGTGTCGTCGACCTCGACCCCGGTCCCGAACACGAACGAGTCGCCGAGCACGAGGACCGACCGCTCCCCCGCCGCCGGCGCCCGCTCGTCGAGCCCGTCCCGCAGCCCGAGGTCGTTGATCTCGACCCGGAGCCCCGGGAACTCGGGATGGCGGTACTCGCCGCGGAACCCGGGCGCGAGCGTCTTCACGTCGCCGTCGCCGACGATGCACTCGCCGCCCCCGCGGTCGTCCGGGACGATGTCGTAGATCGAGACCGGCACGAACGCGCGGACGGCGACCTCGCCCAGGAAGGCCGCCGTCGCGACGGCCGCGAGGAGGAGCGTCGCCCGTCGCAGCGCGCGCGGAGCGGCGAGGAGCACCAGCAGGAGCGTCGCGTGGACGAGCGCCGCCGCGACCGCCAGGAGGAGCCCGGCCGCGAGGACGGGCGCGAACGCGAGCCGCGCCTCGAGCGCACCCGCGAACAGGAGCGCCGGCGCGCCGAGCGCCGCGATCGAACGGACGGCCGGGGACGACCGCGCGACGCGCGCCGCGCCGGCGACGAGGAGCGCCGCGGCGACGACCGCGCCGACCCGCCCCGGGGAGACGGCGCCGTGGAGGAGCGCGACGCCCCCCTGGAGGACGAGCGCGGCCGCCGCGCTCGCGGCGAGGGCCCGCGCGCCGGGAGGGCGGGCCGCGCTCACCGGGTGGTCCGCGCGGTCTCGATCGACACGCCGGCGAGTCGGAAGGCGGCGTGGTCCTCCGCCAGGTCGCCGGCCCGCGCGAACAGCGAGACGGTGCCGCGTCCCGGCGCCAGGTCGAGGACGCCCGTGCCGATCGTCAGACCCTCCCGCTCGACGCGCACGGGCCCGTCGCCGTCGCTCGACACGGCGTACCGGTCGCCGCCGGTGAGGACCCGGACGCCCGCCGATCGGAGGTCGCGCGTCGCGCTCGAGCCGTCGCCCCGGCGCCGCTCGATCGTCACGACCGAGGCGTGGTGGTCGAATCGGACGACCGTCTCGACGCCGTCGCCGCGCTCGCCGATCGCGACGCCGATCTCGTCGCCACTCCGGAGCGGGTGGACCAGCGAGAACCGGACCAGCGTCGTCTCGTCCCGCCACGGGCCCTTGCCGAGCGCGGCGCGCGTCGCCGTCCCCCGTGTCGTCCGGAGCTGCGCCCCGTCGCCCCCGTCGACCCGGTAGTGAAGGGACGTCGCCCGTCCGTCGTGACGCAGGGCGCGCGTGAAGCGGACGACCGATTCGCGGAACGAGGCGTTCGCTTCGCGTCCGGTCGCGGGCGGTCGCGGCAGGGGACCGCCGCGGGCCATCGTCCGCTCGAACGTCCGGAACCACTCCGCGTACCGCCCGTCCTCGCCGGTCCGGAGGTACCGGACCAGCACGAACCCGACGCCGCGACGCTCCGTCTCGCTCTCGGCGCGAGGGAGCGGGCGCCCGCGGAGCGCCTCGGTCCAATCGGGGACGCGATGGAGGTAGGCGGCCGCCGCGCGGAGCAGTGCGCGCTCCCTCTCGCTCGGCGTGACGTCGTCGTCGCGCGGGTACTGAAGGTCGTGCGCGACGCCCTCGACCCACCAGAACGGCGAGAGGATCGCCGCGGGCGTCGCCGCCGCCAGCGCCTGGAACTGGTGCGCGGCCTCGTGCACGCAGAGCCGCTCGAAGCCGGCCCCGTCCCCGTACGACACGTGCACGTTCCCGCGATGATCGTAGAAGCCGCCGTACGGATCGCCGTCCGCGTCGACCGGCCAGCGCGTCCCCTCCGCCACGGGGTTCTCGGCGTACTTGCGCCGGCTCCCGTAGACGAGGATCGGGAGCCGGCCGTCGGGCGTGGAGGCGACGGCGTCCGCGCCGAACCGCTCGACGAACGTCGCGTGGAGCGGCTCCAGCACGCGGAGCGCGCGCCGCGCCGTCCCGACCGACACGTCCGTCCAAACCCGGTACCGCGTCCCGACCGCCTCGAACGGCATCTCCCGCTCGAGCCAGGCCGCGGCGTTCGCCCAGACCGACGTCCTCTCGGTCGGCGCGGGCGCCGCCTCCGGCGCCGGGGGAGGCTCGGCCGGCCCGGAGGTCGGGCCGTCCTCGCGGTCGTCCGCGTCGGGCGCGGCGGCGACGGCGGGCGCGGCCGGCGGCGGGGCGACCGTCGGGGCGGCCGCGGGCGACGGATCGTGGAGCAGCACGGCGAGCGCGCCGCCGACGATCGGCGCGAGCACGCAGAGGAGGAGACCTCGCGCCGTCACGCCTGCGCCTCGAGGAACTCCCGCAGGTCCGCGGGGAGCTCGGAGACGATCTCGAGCGGCTCGCCGGTCCGCGGGTGGACCAGCTTCAGGCGGTGGGCGTGCAGCGCCTGCCGCGGCAGGAGGAGCTTCGCGTAGTCCTCCTCGGTCAGCGCGTCGTCGTAGTACTTGAGGAACGGCTCCTCCGACTCGCCGTAGATCTTGTCGCCGACCAGGGGGTGCCCGATCGCCGCGCAGTGGACGCGGATCTGGTGGTGGCGCCCGGTCAGCAGCCCGATGCGGAGGAGCGAGAACCCGCCGTGCTCCGACTCGAGCCGGTAGCGGGTCCGCGCCTCCTGCCCGATGTCGTGGCGGACGCCCCGCGCCATCGCGACCTGCATGCCGAGCGCCGGCCCGAGCGGGAGGTCGATCAGCCCCTCCGCCTCGGTCGGGGTGCCGTGGACGATCGCGAGGTACTCCTTCTCGGGGGTCCGCCGCCGGAACGCCTCGGACACCTCGCGGTGCGCGCGGTCGTCCTTCGCGACCAGCAGCACGCCCGACGTCTCGAGGTCGAGCCGATGGCAGAGCTTCGGGTGGACGTCCCGCTCGGGGTCGTCGGGCCGGCGGTACCGGCGGTGGAGGGTCGTGATCACCGTCCGGTAGAGGTTCCGTCCCGCGGGGTGCACCGGCACGTTCGGCGGCTTGTCGACCGCGACCAGCCACCGGTCCTCGAACAGGATCGGGAGGTCCGGGTCGGGCGGCGGCCCCTCGGGCCCGAAGTCGATGTCCCGCTTCGGCTTCGGCAGCGTCACCGCGATCGCGTCGCCGGCGACGACCGCCGCCGCGGGCTTCGTCACCGTCCGCCTCGTCCCCTGCCGGGTGATCGAGACGAGGCCGTCCTGGACGAGCTTCTGGATCGACGTCCGCGATCGCCAGCGCATTCGGCGGGCGAGGAACGAGTCGAGCCGGCCGCCCTCGTCGAACGGGTCGGCCTCGAAGCCGATCTCCTCCTTGTAGAGGAGCGGGTCGGGGGCGGAGGAGCGGAACGACACGATCCTCGCATCGTACCGCAGCGATGCCCGCGTCCCGCCGCCGGCGGATCGGTTCGATTCTCCGCTCCAGCGCTCCCCCGATCCGGCCGATAGAGGGAAGCTCCGTGATCGCCTTCGAGCCCCCCTCGACCGAGGAGCCGCGCCGGTGCTGGTTCGCCAACTGATGTCTCCGTCCGTCCGATCCCTCCCCGTCGACGGCCCGGTCGGAGAGGCGTTCCGGCTGCTGCGGGAGTCGGGCGTCCGAGCCCTCCCCGTCGTCGACGAGGCGGGCGAGGTGGTCGGCCTCCTCGACGAGCGGAACGTCCACGAACTCCTCGGCGACCGCCGCCTCGTGGTCGACCTCCGGGTCGGAGAGATCATGACCGCCGGCGTCGAGTCGGTCGCGCCGGACCTGCCGCTCGCCCACGCGATCCGGAGCCTGCGCGAGCAGCGGGTCGGCGCGCTCCCGGTCGTCGACGGCGGCCGGCTCGTCGGCCTCCTCTCGAGCGAGCAGATGGTCGGCGCGTTCGCGGACCTGCTCGAGGAGGCGCCGGTCCCGGCCTGACCGCGCACCGGGGGGATCGTCCTGCCCCTCCGGGTTGGTACCTTGGGGTCCACCGTTCGGAGGACCTCGTCGTTGGCCGATCTCTTCTCTCCCGAGACCGAACTCGTCGGAGAGGTGACGGACGTCCTCTTCCAGAACGAGGAGAACGGCTACGCCGTCATCCGGATGACGGTCACCGGGAGCCCGCGGCCGGTGACGGTCACGGGGACGCTGTTCGGCCTCGCCGCCGGCAGCCGGGTCCGGGTCGCCGGCGTCTTCAAGGAGCACCAGAAGTACGGCCGCCAACTCCAGGCGACCCGGCACGAGGAGGTCCTGCCGAAGTCGCACACCGGGATGGTGGCGTTCCTCTCGTCCCAGTTCTCCGGCATCGGCGAGAAGCTCGCCGAACGGATCGTCGGCCGGTTCGGCGACGCCACCTACGAGGTCCTCGACGCCGAGCCGATGCGGATCGCGGACGTCGAGGGGGTCGGCGGGAAGAAGGCGAAGGCGATCGCGCAGCAGTGGGAGTCGCGCAAGGGGATCCGCGAGGCCGCGACGTTCCTCGCGGAGTACG
>JBICIB010000446.1:0-3803 GCA_043101415.1 Planctomycetota bacterium JB042
CCTGTTCTCGAGCTTCGCGGCGGACGTCGTGCCGGGCGCCACGAACGGCGTCTTCGACGGCTTCCTCCACGACCGCGTCACCGGGAAGTCCGTCCGGGTCACCGTCGGCGACCAGGGGCAGGAAGGAGACGAGCCGGGGGGCGACGTGAAGGCGAGCGCCGACGGCCGGACGCTGATCTTCACCAGCGAGGCGACCAATCTCGTCGCCGGCGACACGAACGGCGTCCACGACGTCTTCGTCCGGGAGATCTGCGCGCCCGCCGCCTCGACGACGTACGGGAGCGGCTTCCCGGGGACGGGGGGCGCCGTGCCGACGCTCGTGCTCTCCGCGCCGCCGGTCCTCGGGACGACCGCGTCGCTCCTCCTGTCGAACTCGGCCGGGGTCTCGACGCCGGCCGTCCTGATGGTCGGGTTCCAGCCGGCGAGCCTCCCGACGTCCGCGTTCGGGACGCTCCTCGTCGATCCGGCGTTCGCCTTCCCGGACGTCGTTCCGCCGGGGGGCGCCGCGTACGCCGTCGCGATCCCCGACGACCCGACGCTCTGCGGCGTGCCGCTCTACTGGCAGGCGATCGAGCAGGACGCCGGGGCGCTCGCCGGGCTGTCGTTCACCGCCGGCCTCGAGGTCGAGCTCGGGAGCTGACGTCCCGTCGGCGGTCTCGCGCTCGCGCCGGACGGCGGCGGGGGCTATCGTCGGGCGCTTCCGAACCGGGGAGCGCCCGATGATCCGTCCCACGTCCCTCGTCGTCCTCGCCGCGGCCGTCGCCGGATGCGCCGAGCTGCGCGACGCCGCCCGGAGCCCCGCCGCCATGCCCGTCGAGTCGCGATCGTTCGGCACCACGAAGGACGGCGTCGAGACGACGCTCTTCACGCTCCGCAACCACAACGGCCTGATCGCCCGGGTCTCCGACTTCGGCGCGACCCTGGTCGAGATGCACGTCCCGGACCGCGAGGGGGAGTCGAGGACGGTGGTGCTCGGGTTCAAGGACGTCGCCGGGTACGAGTCGGACGCCAACCAGTACTTCGGCTGCACGACCGGGCGGGTCTGCAACCGGATCGCGCGCGGACGGTTCACGCTCGACGGCGAGGAATACGAGCTGGCGACGAACAACGACCCGAACCACCTGCACGGCGGGGACCGCGGGTTCGGGCAGCACGTCTGGGACGCCGAGGTGCTCGACGGCGCGAGCGTCCGGTTCACGCGGACCAGCCCGGACGGCGAGGAGGGGTACCCCGGGAACCTCGACGTGGCCGTGACCTACTCGCTCAACGACCGGAACGAGCTGGTCGTCGACTACGAGGCGAGGACCGACGCGAGGACGCCCCTGAACCTGACCAACCACGCCTACTGGAACCTGTCCGGCGCCGCGATGGGGACGATCCTCGACCACGTCCTCCGGATCGAGGCGGACGAGTACACGCCGTGCGACGACACGCTGATCCCGTCCGGCGAGATCGCGTCGGTCGAGGGGACGCCGCTCGACTTCCGGGAGGCGACCCGGATCGGGGACCGGATCGACGCGCTGACCGACACCGCGGCCGCCGGCTACGACCACAACTACGTCCTCCGCGGGCCGGCCGGGTCGATGAAGCGGGCGGCCCGCCTGCACGACCCGCGGTCGGGCCGGACGCTCTCGATCTCGACCACCGAGCCGGGGATCCAGTTCTACTCCGGCAACTTCCTGAAGGGGGACGCCGGCCTGATGGGCGCGTACGAGCACCGCGGCGCGCTCTGCCTCGAGACGCAGCACTTCCCCGACAGCGTGAACCACGAGAGCTTCCCGTCGACGATCCTCGAGCCGGGCGAGACGTTCCGGTCGACGACCGTCCACACCCTCCACGCGGAACGGAGCCGCCGACGATGACCACGACCCTGAACGGCCGCGTCGCCCTGGTGACCGGCTCCTCCACCGGCCTCGGCAAGGCGATGGCGCTCCGGCTCGGCGAGGCCGGCGCGAAGGTGGCGATGAACTACGCGAACGACGAGGCGCGCGCGGCGAGCGCGTTCGAGGCGTTCCGCGCGACCGGCGCCGAAGGGGTGATGCTCCGCGCCGACGTCACCGACCCGGCCGACGTGAAGCGCCTCTGCGCCGAGACGGTCGAGGCGCTCGGCCCGATCGACGTCCTCGTCCCGAACGCGACCTGCGAGCAGCCGCAGAAGCCGATCGAGGAGTACGACTGGGCGTTCTATCAGCGGATGCTCGACTTCTTCGTGAAGTCGCCGTACCTGCTGACGATGGAGTGCCTCGCGTCGATGAAGGAGCGCCGGTGGGGGCGGATCCTGAACATCGGCTCCGAGGTGTTCGACCGCGGGGTGCCGAACTTCAGCGCGTACGTCGCGGCGAAGGGGGCGCAGCGCGGCTGGTCCCGCTCGATGGCGAACGAGCTCGCGCCGTGGGGGATCACCGTCAACATGGTCTCGCCCGGCTGGATCCCGGTCGAGCGGCACGAGAACGACCCGCAGGAGCTGAAGGACGGCTACCTCGCCGGCATCCCGCTCGGCCGGTGGGGCGTCCCCGACGACGTCGCGCACGCGGTCTGCTACCTCGCGAGCGAGGAGGCGGGGTTCGTGACCGGCCAGACGCTGGTCGTGAACGGCGGCGTGACCGTGACCTGAGGCTCGTGGGCGACCGGGGGGCGCGGGATTCCTCGGGAATCTCGTCCACCCGGGCCGGGCCGGCGTCATGCAGCAGGGCGAGAACCCTGCCCGTCCGGCGGCCCCTCGCCCCGAGGGTCGTCCCGCCGGCGCTTCCGGAGTGCCCCGTGAACCGCCCCCTCCCCACGCCGTCCTCTTCGCGAGTCCGTCTCGTCGGTCCCGCCGCGCCTCGGCGCGCGCTCGCCGCCGTGCTCCTCGTCGTCTCCGCGCCGCTCGTCCCGTCCGCGTCGGCGCAGCCGTGCTTCGGGCCGGACAACCTGTCCGGAGGCTGCTGCCAGATCGTCACCCCGACGCTGCCGGTCTTCCCGGCGTTCCAGCTCCCCGGACTCGGGGTCTGCTGGCAGAACTGCCAGCCGAACCTCCAGAACACCCTGAAGATCAACGTGCAGACGCCGATCCAGACCGGCTGCACCGAGTGGGTCGCGCCGATGGACGTCGTCGACGGTTCGAGCGGCCTGCCGGCCATGAACGGCAAGCTCGTGCTCGACTACACCCGGACGTGGGAGGAGATGGACCCGAGCGGCGCGTTCCACCAGGTCTGGCGCTTCGCGGCGAAGGCGGACCTCGCGCCGGCGCTCGTCGGGATCGTCCCGCCCTGTCCGACGCCGGGTTGCCTCCCGCCGTTCGGAGGGGAGCCGACCGCGTTCTTCTACGGGTACGTCGACTACGCGGCGCCCTGCTCGGGGAGCGGCGCGCCGACCGAGAACGCGATGGTCCTCTATCACGCGTGCGACTTCTTCATCCACCGCCCCGGGCTGTCGAGCGCGCCGGGCGTCTACCACCCCGCCGAGTCGTACGGCATCGTCGCTCCGGTCTCGACCGCGCAGCCGTTCGTGCTGAACGCGACCCCGCCCTCCGGCGGCCCGCTGATCGGCGAAGGCACCCGTCTCGCGCCGGGGATCCTGCCGCCGATCTGCCTCGCGACGGATCCGATCGTGCAGGGACAGATGGTGCCGCTCGGCGGGGTCTGCCCGTGCCCGCCGTCCGGGAACCCGCCGCAGCACCAGCTCCGTCGATTCGACGCGCAGACCGCGTGTCCGGATCCGACCGGGCTCCCCGGCGGCTTCCAGGCGCTGAACATCGGCTTCCCGAACCTGCTGCCGTGGTTCTACCTGACCACGACGAACATCGGGAGGTGGACGAACGGCGC
>JBICIB010000447.1:0-3186 GCA_043101415.1 Planctomycetota bacterium JB042
CGGTGCTCGTGGTGTGCATCAGCTTCGACGACCAGCTCATGGTCGTCGACACGGCGACGCGCACCGAGATCAACCGGCTCTCGACCGGCGACTTCCCGATCCGCGCCGCGTTCGGGCCGTTCGGGAACTGCTACGTCGCGAACGCGTTCGGCGACTCGGTCGACGTCTTCCACGTCACCACGGCGTCGCAGCTCCTCGTCACGAACGTCGGCCCGGTGGAGTTCCCGTTGAACCTCGACGTCGCGGACGGCGGGAACTCGGTCTTCGTCGGCAGCTTCGACTTCAACAACCCGCGCCTCGCCGTCCTCGACGTCGCGGGCGGCCTGACGCTGAACGGCAGCGTCCCCCTCCCGTCCCGGCCGCGCGCGTCGCACTACTCGCCGCTGAGCGACACGCTCTACGTCGCCTGCACCGAGGGGGAGCTGGTGCGGGTCGCCGCGAACGGCGCGGCGTCGAGCGTGATCGACCAGGCGCCGCTCACCGGCTCGCCGGCGGACCTCGCCTTCAGCGAGTTCCGGCGGGCGGCGGTCGTCGCGCAGCCCGGCGCCGTCGACGGCGTCGACGTGGTCGTGTACGCCGACGAGTGCCCCGGGGCGATCCAGGCGTTCGGGTCCGGCTGCCCCGGAGCGGGCGGCTTCACACCGGCGCTCGTCCTCGACGGCTGCGCGCGGGACGGGGCGACCCTCTCGCTCGAGGTCTCCGATGCCCTCGGCGGGACGCTCGGCCTGCTGGCGCTCGGCGCGAACCAGGCGGCGCTGCCGATGGACGGAGGGTGCACCCTGAACGTCCAGCCGCTCCTGATCACCGCGACGCTCCCCGTCCCGGGGGCCGGTCCGGGCGGCGGGGCGTTCCAGTTCCCCGGCACGCTCCCCGCGGGGACGACCGGGTTCGGCGTGACCCTGCAGTTCTTCCAGGCCGACCCGAGCACGCCTCAGGGGTTCGCGAACTCGAACGGTGTCGAGCTGATCGTCCCTTGAGGATCGGGATCGGGCCGGGCGTGGTCCGGGTCGGGAGGGTCGGCCGTTGAACCCGCTCGACGTCGGCCTGGGCGCCCTCGCGGCGCTCTCGACGTTCGTGGCGTACCGGGCCTGGCGGGCCTGGCGCGCCGAACGGACGCGGGGGGACCGTCTCGCCGCGGAGCTGCGCCGCGTCTCCGCCGAGGCGGACTCGGCGGTCGAGGCGAGCCGCGACCGTTTCGAGGACCTCGCCCGCGCCGCGCCGGTCGGGTTCTTCGAGGCGGACGCGGACGGGAACGTCGTGTACCTGAGCGAACGGGCGGCGACGCTGCTCGGCCTCGATCGCGCGTCGGCGCGAGGGGCGGGGTGGATCGAGGCGGTCCACCCGGACGATCGCGAGCACGTCCGCGCGGCGTGGCGCCGGATCGCGACCGAGGGGAGCGACTTCGCCGAGCCGTTCCGCTGCCCGAACGGCGAGGCGACGCGGTGGATCCTCGCCCAGGCGGTCGCCCTGACCGAGCCGACGGGCGCGATCGCACGCATCGTCGGCACGTTGTCCGACGTCTCCGAGCAGCGCCGGCTCGAGGAGCGCGTCCGGGAGACCCAGCGGATCGAGAGCCTCGCCCTCCTCGCCGGGGGGGTCGCGCACGACTTCAACAACCTCCTCCACGGGATCTCCGGCCAGGCGGATGTCGTGAAGGCGCGTCTCCCCGCGGACTCGCCGCTCCGCGATCTCGTGGAACAGATCGAGGTCGCGGCGCTGCGCGGCTCGGACCTGGCGAAGAAGATGCTCAGCTACGCGGGAAAGGGAGTCGTGTCCGTCGAGCCGGTCGATGTCCGCGAGCTGACCGACGAGATGGTGCGGCTCCTCGGCGTGCGGGTGCCGGGGCTCCGGCCCGAGCACGGCGTCGAGCGGCTCCCGACCGTCGAGGCCGATCCGGTCCAGCTGCGACAAGTCGTGCTGAACCTCATCGTGAACGCCTCCGAGTCGTACCCGAGCGGGTCCGGCGACGTGATCGCGAGGACCGGCGTCCGGACGTGGCCGGGCGAGACGGCGGGGCGGATCGACGTCGTCGCGCCGACGCACGACGGGGAGTTCGTCGTGTTCGAGGTCGAGGACCGGGGCGGCGGGATGGAGCCGAGGTCGGTGACGGCGGCGTTCGATCCGTTCTTCACCACCAAGTCGAGCGGCCGAGGCCTCGGGCTCGCGGTCGTGCTCGGCGTGGTGCGGCGGCACGGCGGCGGGCTGACGGTGCGGACGTCGATCGGAGAGGGGACCACGACGACGGTCTGGCTGCCGCCGACGCGGGCGGGGGAGTGACCCCGGCCGGCGTCGTCAGCGGATCGAGCGGGCGACGCGGAACCCGAGCCCGGGCCCGGTCCGGAGCGGCGGCGCGGAGAGCCGCTCGCAGGCGCGCTGGCGGTGGGGGGGCATGTCGTACGAACCTCCCCGCACGACGCACTGCGTGAGGCGGAGTCCGCGGATCCGGTCGGTCACCACGCCGGGGGAGCCGACCGGGTCGTAGACCGGTCCGAGACACCACTCGAAGACGCTCCCGATCGCGTCGAACAGGCCGTGGTCGTTCGGAGGGGGCGTGCGGACTCGGCGGAGTCGTCCGCCGGACTCGCGGGACGTCGCGAACGCGCCGAGGAGCCGATCGTCGTACCCGAACCATCTCGGCGTCCTCGTGCCGCCGCGCGCCGCGTACTCCCACTCGGCCTCGGTCGGGAGGCGGTAACCGCGCCGGTCGAGGACGGCGTCGGGCAGCTCGAGCGTCGACAGCGCGGCCTCGTCGTCCACGTACCGCGCCAGCTCGTCGAGGGGAGGGAAGCACATCTCCTCCTCGGGGATCCCCTCCCGGTCGCTCAGCCAGCGGCAGTACGCGATCGCCTGCAGCCAGTCGACGCGCTCCGCCGGGTGATCGTCGGCGCCCCGTACGCCGCGGTCGAACTCGGGACGTTCGGCGTAGAAGCGGGCGAGCTGCCCGAACGTCGTCTCGCAGTCCGCGATCTCGAACGCCCCCCGGAGCCGGACGAGATGGGGCTCCTCTCCCTGCCCGTAGTACGGATCGACGCGATTCGAGCCCATCAGGAACGGTCCGTCCGGCCGGAGCGCGATCATGCGGTGGCCGTTCGGCGAGTCCGCGGCGGCGTCGGCGGGGAGCTCCGGAGCGGCCCCGGACGCGGCGAGCGCCCAGCCGGCCGCGCTCCGGATCCCCGGGTCGTCGTG
>JBICIB010000448.1:0-5144 GCA_043101415.1 Planctomycetota bacterium JB042
GTGTGCTCTTCCGATCTGTCGTGACGTTCTCCCGCTCGGCGGCGCGGGAGGCGGTCCTGGACCTCGGCGCCGACGACGGGAAGATCGACGTGTCGTCGCTCGCCGTCGACCCCGCGATGGCCGCGCCTCCGGACGACCGGGACGCCGCCGCCCGCCGGGAGCGGCTCGGCGCGGCGGGGAGGTACCTCCTCGCGGTCGGGAAGGACTACCCGCACAAGGACCTCGCGGCCGCGGTCGCGGCGCTGAAGGGGCTCCCGCCCGACGTGACGCTCCTCGTCGCCGGGGCGCGGGTCTGGCACCGTCCGCTCGCGGACGGTCGGACGCTCGACGAGACGATCCGGCGCCTCGGCGTGGCCGACCGTGTGCGCTGGATCGACGGCGCTTCGGACGACGACCTGAAGGCGCTGCTCGTCGGCGCGGAGGCCCTCGTCTACCCCTCGCACGAGGAAGGGTTCGGACTCCCCCCGCTCGAGGCGATGACGCTCGGCGTCCCGGTGGTGACGACCGGGTCGATGTCGATCCCGGAGGTGACCGGCGACACGGTCTGGACGCACGAGGCCGGCGACGTCCGCGGGCTCGAGGCGGCGCTCGGCCGCGTGCTCGCCGGCGGTCCCGATGTCGAACGGAGGGTCGGCCGCGCCCGCGAGCGCGCGGGCCGGTTCACGTGGGACGCCTGCGCGGAGGGGCTGCTCGCGTCGTACCGGGCCGCCGCCGAGGCGGGCGCGCGGCGGGGCGACGCTCCGCCCCGGTCGGCCGAGGCGATGCTCGACATGCTCGACGTCCTGGCGCGTCACGGGTCGCGCGACGCGTCGGAGGTCGCGCACTGGAAGGCCCGGTGCGCGGCGGTCGAGCGGGAGTTCCGCGCCCTGGAGGAGAAGTTCCGCGACCTCCGGGCGGACGCGCCGCGCTGGTCGCTCCGGCGGCGGCTGCGCAAGATCCGCCGAGCGCTCGGTGGAGGGCGCGACCCCGCGTGACGCGGCTCATCGTCGTCGCAGGACGGCGAGCCGCCGGAGCGCTTCCGGATGGTCCGGCTCGAGCGCGAGGACGCGCTCGAGGGCGGCGGCCGCCGCGTCGGTCCGGCGGAGGTGCATCTCGAGCGTCGAGAGGGCGAGCAGCTTCTCGGTCGTCTCCTCGCGCCGGAGGCTGCGGCGGAGGTACGAGGCCGCCGTGCGGTGGTCGCCGCGGAGGCGGTGGGCGCCGCTCAGGAGGTTCAAGGTCCGCTCGTCGGTGACCAGGCCGTACCGCTCGACGGCGGCGAGGTGGTCGAGGGCGTCGTCGACCCGGCCGTCCCGCTCGGCGGCCGGCAGCGCGCGCGCGGCGGCGGTGAGGCGCGCGGCCTCGCGGGTGTGGAACTGGATCCACGCGGAGTGCGCCGCGAGGAGGAGGAGCGCCGTCGCCGCGACGAGGACGAGGTGCCCGCGCGCGGTCCAGCCGTCCCTCCCCTTGAGCACGGACGACTGGAGGGTGAGCTCGGGCGCCCGCAGCCCCCGGAGGACGAGCAGCGCGGCGAACGCCGCGATCACCGCGAGCCCGAGCGCGAGCAGGAACGGGACGAGCCCGTACAGGCCGCGGAAGGCGTAGAGCGCGCCGAGGAAGACCGCGGCCGCGAACAGCTCCTCGGGCCACGTCAGGTCGTACCGGCGCCCCGCCCGCTTCCCCGTCGCCGCGAGGGACGGCCGCCCGACGCCGACGTAGAGCGCGTCCTTCGGGCAGACGCTCACGCAGTCGAGGCACTTCATGCACCCCGGGTCGACGACCATCCCGTGCCGCGCCACCTCGGCGTGCACCCGGACGTTGCTGGTGCAGGTGGCGGTGCAATGGCCGCACTGCTCGCACGCGTCGGTCACGCGGATCCGGACCGGCGCCACGCGGTCCCCGACCGCGAAGAGGGCGCCGTACGGGCAGCCGTAGGTGCAGAACGCCTTCCCTCCGAGGAGGTAGACGATCAGGAAGCCGTCGACGAGGAACGTGATCGCCGCGACCGCGGGGGAGGGGAAGGTCGCCCAGAACGAGTCGGTCGTCAGGTGCCACGCCAGGGCGGGGAGGTCCCGCCCCTCGAGCACGCGCGCGACCTGCGGCCAGACGAACATGTAGAGGGCCGCCCCGATCGGCACGAGCAGGAGGAGGCGGGAGCGGATCGCGCGGGGACGGACGCCGATCTTCCCGAGCAGCCAGGCCGAGAAGTCCTGGTACGCCACGACGTGGCACGCCCAGCCGCAGAAGAAGCGGCCGAGGACCGCGGTCAGCAGCAGCAGGGCCACGAAGACGAGGAAGCCGGCGTTGACGTAGCCGAGCTCGAGCGTCTGCATCGCCTCCGACGGTTCGAGCGGGCTGAGGGTCCGTCCGGTCCACTTCCAGTGGGCGACGTGCGCCGCGATCGCGACGTGGACCAGGATCAGCGCGACGGCCCGCCGGGCGGCCGTCCGCGAGCGGCGCGGAGGGCCGCCGCGGGCCTGGTGCGCCTCGGAGGCGGGGAGGGCGGAGGGTGCGGGCACGCGTGGGGGAGATCCGGGTTCGGACGGACTCGGTCGATCCGCCCAGAATAGCGGTATGCTGGGCGCGGCGAGCCGGTCCCCCCGGGTCCGGCTCCCGGTCCACCCAGCCGCCCGTGGAAGAATCGCGGGCCGTCAGCCCAGACCGTCCCCGAGACCCTGCCTCACCCACACGGAGCCTTCCTTCATGCGCCGACTCTCCCTTCGTCTGCTCGTCCCGCTCGGGATCGCCGCGGCCGCCGGCGTCGCGTCCGGCCAGCCGAACACCATCCCCGGCACCGACGTCGAACTCGGCATCCTCGACGGGATCAACGTCCACGCGCACACCGGCGCCTTCCCGACCGGGGAGATGTCGATGTCGATGTCGACGACCTCCTGCAACGTCGGGAGCGTCAACGTCCCGTGGCTCGCCCCGATGAACCCGGATCACCCGTTCATCGCGTTCATGGTCGCGCGCGAGACGGACGGTCGGCTCGAGCAGATCTCGGATCGGAGCTTCGTGAAGCACGGGTTCTACGCGCTGAGCAGCAGCCAGTGCACCCCCTGCCTGAACCCGTCGAACGGGACCTTCCTCGGGGTCGGGTGCTCCGACACGTACAAGGCGTCGACGAACGCCAACCACGACTACCTCGGTCCGGCGGACGAGGTCGACCCGTGGACCGGCGCGTGGGACCCGGTCTGCTCGTACTTCGACCAGGGGTACCCGCCGGTGGGGGCGCCGAACGACTGCAACGGGATCAAGAGCCCGCTCAGCGCGCCCGACGCGCTCGGCCGGCTGGTTCGGATCCACGACTTCGACCTCGACTCGCCGTCGTCGAGCTTCTACTACCAGGCGCACTACGTCGTGATCGCCGAGCCGGAGGCGAACCGGGAGAACAACCTCGGCTCGCGCCGGGTCTTCCCGAACTGGAACGGCAACCAGTGGGAGATGGCGGTCCCCGGAGGCGGCGGGAACCCGCTGGTCCAGGGGACGGTGCTCGGGCGCTGGACCGGGGCGACGGTCGCGTCGGCGACGAACGGGAACGACGACGGGCGGGTCTACGTCGGCTTCCGGACCCAGGACAACGGGGACGGGACGTATCGCTACGAGTACGCCCTGCACAACCGGGACAACTTCCGCGGGATCAAGTCGTTCGCGGTCCCGGTGCCGCCGGGGGTGACGCTGAGCAACGTCGGCTTCCACGACATCGACCAGGACGCGCAGAACGACTGGACCTCGAACCAGAACGCGGCGGAGATCGTCTTCTCGACGGTCGACAACCCGCTCCGCTGGAACACGATCTACAACTTCTGGTTCGACGCCGACGCGCCGCCGTCGTCGTGCGCCCCGGCGACGCTCGAGCAGTACGATCCGGGCCCGGGGCTGGCGTCGATCACGGTCGACGTCGCCTCCCCGGGCGCCGCGTCGAGCTACGGCACGCCGGAGATCGGCTCGAGCGGCACCGCCGCCGTGATGGGGACCGCCGGCGGCGCGCCGTCGGTCGGCAACCCGAACTTCGCCGTCACGGTCAGCGGCGCCAAGCCGAACAGCTTCACCTTCATGCTGGAAGGGGACAACGTCGGCAACAACGTGCAGCCGTGGGGGACGATCGTCGTCGCGGGTCCGAACTTCTTCCGGACGATCACGACCACCAACGGCCTCGGCGAGGCGTCGGTCGTGATCCCGGTCCTCCCCGCGATGGTCGGGACGACGAAGCGGTACCAGTACGTGACGCGAGACCCCGGGTTCGGCGGGAACCTGCAGGCGTCCGACGGCCTCGAGGTCACCTTCTGTCCGTGACGGCCTCGTCCGCTCCTCCGCGGCCCGCGCTCGAGCCTCGCTCGGGGGCGGGCCGCGCCCGTTCCGGGGCCGGGGCGCCGGATCAGAGGAAGTTCAGGAGGTTCGGGAGCTGGCTCAGCTTCCCGGTGACCGCGAGCGCCGCCTGATACGCCGACTCCGCCTCCGCGATCTCCACGCTCCCGTCGAACAGGTCGGTCCCCTCGAGGTCGTTGATCCGCCCCTCGAGCGAGACCTCGAACAGCGCCAGCGAGTCGGAGAGCCGCTCGAACGTCGCGCCGCGCGAGCCGACCTCGGCCAGCGCGCCGAGCAGCGTGTCCTGGCCGCGCTCGAGCGAGGCGAGGCGGGCCTGGATGCGGTCGGCGAGGCCGACGTCGGGGAAGCCGCCCTCGCCGAGGATGTCGTCCCGGAGGCCGATGATCACGTCGAACACCGACTCGGTCCCGGGGAAGACGGCGAGGTTCTCTCCGGTCCGCCGGACGTTCGTCGTGTCGAGGTGGACCACGCGGCCGTCGCCGCCGGTGACCGTGAAGTCGCTCTGGAACGAGAGCGCCTGGGGCGGGCCGCCGTCGACCGACACCGTGCCGTCGCCGACGACGGGGACGTCCCCGGTGAACCCGGGGACGATCGCGGTGGTGTCGACGTGGAGGACCGCCCCGTCGGGGGTCTCGAGCGGCAGGTCGGTCTCGGTCCCGTCGAACTGGACCGGGTCGCCGCCGTCGATCGAGAGGAACCGCTCCCCGGTCGCCACGTCCTCGAAGACGCTCACGGTGTGGGGGCCGACGATCGTGTCGGACGCGGTCGAAGCGCCGGGCTTCAGGCCGGACGCCGCGTCGCCGCCGACGCCGAGCGCGACGTCCCCGAGGGTCGTGGCG
>JBICIB010000449.1:0-4016 GCA_043101415.1 Planctomycetota bacterium JB042
ACGAGACGGGGTGGCTTCTCCGAGAGCGACCCCGCAGCGCGACTCGTCCCCGCGCGGAGACCAAGCCGAAACGCAACGTGCGAGGACGTGAGCGGGTCGGAGACACCTCCCCGTCTCGCCCCCCGCCGTGGCGAACGCACCGCCCCTCCCCCATCGCTAAGATCGCCGAATGATCACCTCCCTCCTCGCTCCCGCTCTCGCTCTCGCTCTCGTCCAAGCCGCCGCCCCCACCCTCCCCGCCCTGATCGACCGCTACGTCACCGACCGGCGCGCGCTCGAGCGGTTCCACGACCTCCCCTGGTCCTCGCGCCGCCTCGATCGACTCGACGCGTTCGGCGCGGAGTGGGCCGCGCGGCTCGACGCCCTCCCGTGGGACGGCCTCGACCGGGAGTCGAGGATCGATTGGATCCTCCTCCGGAACCTCGTCGACCGGGACGCGGCGGAGCGGGCGGACGTCCGGGAGAAGGCGGCGGACGACGCGCCGTTCCTGCCGTTCGCGGGGACGATCCTCGACCTGGAGCACGGGCGGTGGACGTTGGAGGAGGTCGACGGCGAGACGGCGGCGGAGACGCTCGATCGGTTGGCGGAGCGGATCGACGCGGCGCGCCAGGCGACGGAGGGGGACGAGGCGGAGCGGCCGACCCCGGAGCAGGCGAAGCGCCTGGCGGGGAAGGTCGACGGCCTGAAGCGGTGGCTCGACCGCTGGCACGCGCACGGAGCGTCGTTCGACCCGGTCTTCGGATGGTGGACGGAGACGCCCCACCGCGCCGCCGCCGAGGCGCTCGACGCGTACGCGAGACACCTGCGGGAGACGGTCGCCGGGTTGAAGGGGAAGGACGACGACCCGATCGTCGGGCAGCCGCTCGGGGTCGAGGCGTTGACGCGGGCGCTCCGGCACGAGCTCCTCGCGGAGTCGCCGGCCGAGCTGATCGCCGTCGGCGAGCGGGAGTTCGCCTGGTGCGACGAGGAGCTCCGGAAGGCGGCCGACGCCGCGGGACTCGACGGCGACGTCGCGGCGGCGATCGAGCGGGTGAAGGACGACCACGTCGCGCCGGGAGAGCAGGACGAGCTGGTCCTGTCGCTCGCGCGCGAGGCGATCGCGTTCCTCGACGACCGGGACCTCGTCACGATCCCGCCGCTCTGCCGCGAGACGTGGCGCGTCGACATGATGTCGCCCCGCGAGCAGCGGATGCTCCCGTTCGCGTACTACGGGGGGCAGAAGATGGTCGCCGCGTTCCCGACCGACTCGATGCCGCACGAGACCAAGCGGCAGGCGATGCGCGGCAACAACGTCGCCTTCACCCGCTGCGTCACCCCGCACGAGCTGATCCCCGGCCACCACCTCCAGGGGTTCGTCGGCGAGCGCGAGCGGACGCACCGCCGCCCGTTCCGGACGCCGTTCCTCGGCGAGGGGTGGTGCCTCTACTGGGAGTTCCGGTTCCTCGACCTCGGCTGGGCCCGGACGCCGGAGGAGAGGGTCGGGATGCTCGTCTGGCGCCGTCACCGGGCGGCGCGCGTGCTCCTCTCGTTGAAGTACCACCTCGGCGAGATCTCCACCGCCGAGATGATCGATTTCCTGGTCGAGCGCGCCGGCCTCGAGCGGGACGGCGCGACCGGCGAGGTCCGGCGATGGATCGACGGCGGGTACGGGCCGCTCTACCAGTGCGCGTACCTGATCGGCGGGAAGCAGATGGAGGCGCTCCGCCGGGAGGTCGGCGACCGGATGAGCGAACGCGCGTTCCACGACGCCGTCCTCGCCCGGAACTCGATCCCGATCGCGATGATCCGCGCCGGGCTCCTCGAGGAGGTGGAGCTCACCCGCCCGTTCACGCCGACCTGGCGGATCGGGGGGTGAGCCTCGCGCGGGACGGAGCGGCGTCGATCGCGGCGCTCAGGCGCCGACGGTGACCTGGAGCCCGTTCGTCCCGTTCCATCCGACGGACGACGTCGGGTCGGTGACCCACGCCTGCATCGTGAACGACGCCCCCGCCGAGCCCGGCGGGATGACGCCCGGGAGCGTGAGCGATCCGGTCCCGGGGCCCGAGCCGCCGAGCGGGATCGTCGCCGCGATCAGGATCGGCGCCACGAGGAAGTCGCAGCCGCCGACCGGGATCGACGCCGTCGTCGCGCCGAGGAAGAAGTTCGCGGTCGACGGGCCCGGGGCGTCCGAGAGCGTCAAGACGACCTGCTGCCCGTCGGCCGGGCAGCCGCCGAGCGAGAGCTCGGGGGCGAAGCCGCCCTGCCCGACGCACGCGGCGCCGTACGGCAGCGTCGAGCCGGTGCACGCGTCGGTCGCGAAGTCGGAGAAGAGCGGGAGGATCGGCGCCGCTCCCACGAGGTTCGCGAGGCCGGTGTTCAGGTCGATCGTGAAGAAGCGCTGGGTCTTGTACTCGTACCCGAACATCGTCGCCGCGGCGACGTCGTACGCCAGCGAGCCGCCCTGGCTCAGGTCGACGCCGCCCCCGAGGCCGGTCCCGACGATCGTGCTGTTCGCCGGGTTGTTCTTGTCGACCCGCCAGAGCGCGTTCTGCGTCAGGTTCAACGAGTAGAGCTGTCCGCTCGGGTCGAACGCGAAGCCGTTGTACTGCTCGCCGGTCGGCGCGATCTGGCCGAAGTACGTCTGCTGTCCGGTCTGCAGGTCGACTTTCTCGACGGACGGCCACGGCACGAACCCGTAGGTGTTCGAGAAGTAGAGCGAACCGTCCGTCGGATCGATCGACGCGGCGACCGGCGTGACCGGCGCGAACGTGAGCGCCGTCACCGGAGTGGCGGCGCCGGTCTGCTCGTCGAACCGGTAGACGCGCGACGTGAGCTGCGAGCCGGAGACGCCGTACAGCGTTCCGTCCGTCGCGCGGGCGAGGCACGGGATGGCGTACTCGTTGGCGTCGACGGTCTGGTACGGCCCGATCAGGCTCGTCTGCCCGGTCTGCGTGTCGACGCGATACAGCTCCTTCGTGGCGTACGAGGCCCCGACGAAGTCGGCGGCGGGGAGCGCGGGGGCGAGGGCCGCGAGCGCCAGCGGGGCGAGCATCGAGATCGGATCGAACTTCATGTTTCCCTCCGGTCGGAGACGGGGGTGGGGGTGACGATCGATGGGGCGTTCGGTCGGGGAGGAGGAACGGAATCCGGGCCGGTCGGGTTCCAGTTTCGCACGAATCGGGGCGAGCTCATCGGCCGAGCGCCGCGACGGCGCGCGCGTGGAGCTCGTCGACGTCCGGGAACGACGCCGCGGCGAGCATCCGGGCGGTCCGGAGGGCGACCTCCGCCTCGGCGAAACGCTGACGCTCGAGGTACGCCCGGCCGAGCGCGTAGAGCGTCCACGGCGCGACCGGATCGAGCGTGCGGGCCCGCTCCAGGTGGGCGAGCGCCTCGTCGGTCCGGCCGGCCACGAGGGCGCGCAGACCGGCGAGTTCGCGGGCGCGGGCCGAGTCCGGGTCGATCTCGAGGAGCCGATTCGTCTCGATGTCCGCTTCCTCCTGACGCCCGACCTTCTGGAGCCACCGGACGTACGCGTAGCGCGCGTCCGTGTTGGCCGGATCGAGCGCCAGCGCGGCGCGGAACCGCTCGTCGGCGCGCTCCGCGTCCCCGGCCGCGGCGGCGCTGCGCGCGGCCGCGTCGGCGACGTCGACGCGGAGCGGACGGAGACCGAGCCGCGCTCCGAACGCCGCCAGGCGGCGCGCGAGGGCGAGCGTCTCGTCCGCGATCGCGCGGGGCGGTCGTTCCCCCCAGAGGAGCGTCCGCAACAGGCCGGCCGGAACGAGCCGTTCGTCGAGGAGCGCGGCCCGCGCCCGGAGCGCGTCGGACGGGGCTCCGCGCCGTTCGGCGTCGAGGGCGGCGAGCCACGCCTCCGCGGCCGGGTCGCGCCTCCCGTCCCCCCCGGACTCCGAGAACGCGGGAGGCCGTCCCGCCGGATCGGTCCACGCCGGGTCGTCCGGGTCCAGGCCTTCCTCCGCGGCGGACACGAGGGCGCGTAGGAACCGGAGACGCGGCCCGTCCGGCAGAACGTCGCTCCGGAC
>JBICIB010000450.1:0-6779 GCA_043101415.1 Planctomycetota bacterium JB042
GGCCTGCGCGCCGAAGGAGGAGGCGGCGACGGTCCGCCGCCGTCGTCGGGCGCCGTTCCCGTCCGCCTGCTCCAGGTCGCGGCGGGGCTCGGCGTCCTCCTCGTCGGCGCGGACGTGCTGGTCTCGAGCGCCGTGTCGGTCGCGCGCCACTTCGGCATGCGCGAGGCCGTCATCGGCGTCACGATCGTGGCGATCGGGACCTCCGCCCCCGAACTCGCGACCTCCGTCGTCGCCGCTCTCCGGAAGGAGGCGGACATCGCGGTCGGGAACGTCGTCGGCTCCAACGTCTTCAACATCCTCGTCATCGCCGGCCTGACCGGCGCGCTGGCGCCGGGGGGCGGCGACGCGCTCGGCCCGCTCGATCTCGGCTTCCTCCTGGGGACCGCGATCCTCCTCCTCCCGGCGATGGCGACGCGCTTCACGATCGATCGTCGGGAGGGGGCGCTCCTGCTCGCGTCGTACGTCGTCTACCTCGTCCTGCTCTCCGCGTCCGCTCCCTGATGCGCGAGCCTCGCGGGGCTCGAGGTCCCGCGACCGGCGGGTCCCTTCCGGTCTCGGTCCTCGAAAGTCGGGATTGGGGGCGCGTCTCGCCGCCGGGAACGGGTAGGACTCGCCGTCCCATGCCTCGTCGAACGAACGCCCGTCCCGGGAGCGCCCGGCGCCCGCCCCTCGAGACCGCGATCGTCTCGGGCATCGAGCCCGAACCGCTCTCGCGCCGGCGGGTGGCGTCTGCGTTCCGCGCGCTCCTGTCGGACGGGGCGCGGCTCCGGCCGGCCGGCGCGGCGCGGCGCGACCCGTCGATCCTCCTGGAGCCGCCTTACGTCCCGCGCCACCTCGTCCGCCTCTTTCGGGCGCACCTCTACCTGAGCGACCCGATGTTCGACGAGGCGCTCGGGTTCTTCGTCGCGTTCGTCGGGCTGGAGGACGCGCGGGGGCGGATCCGGACGGTGCACCCGCGGATCGTCTACAAGGACTCCTCGCTCGTCTGGCGGACGGCGAGCCACTTCGTCCACAGCGCCGAGGAGTACTGGATCGGGAAGGGGGACACGCGGCACGTCCGGGTCGACGGGGACGAGCTGCTGGTGAGCGCGGAGGAGACGACGAACCTCCCGTACGAGCTGCAGGCGGCGCTCGACACCGTGCATCGGCGGCGCAAGCCGCTCCGGAACGACGACGCGGTCGAGCTCGTCCTCCGCGAGGGGCCGCCCGACCGCGTCGAGCCGTACGCGGACTTCACCGCGCCGCGGCGCCGAGCGGACGCCGAGCGCCGCATCCACGGCGGGCGCCGCGTCGCCCGCTTCCGGCGGCGGAACGACCCGACCTCGCTCACGTTCGCGCGCGGGTACGAGCCGGACTTCGCGCGAGGAGTGGTGGAGGAGGCCGCCTCGGGGAGCCTCTTCTTCGGCGGCGACCTCCGAAAGTTCCGGATCGTCTCGTCGAACCGCGCGATCCAGTACCAGTTCGTCGTCTCGCCGACGCACGCCTGGGTGAACCCGCCGCAGGCGCTGACGACCGAGCTCTCGACGTACGCGGTCCGGGTGGTCGGCGTGCCCGTCGACGACGACCTCTGCGGGCCCGGCAACGAGTACCACTTCCTCGACGAGGAGGTCGACCCGCCGCGGATCCACAGCCAGATCCCGCCCGGTTTCGCGGGGGCGCCGCACCCGCTCGACCCGTCCCGGGCGGACGCCGCCGCGTGGATCGAGGCGATGCCGGTCGTCCGCGCGTTCCGCCGGCGGGTCCTCGGCGAGCGCGCGCGCCGGTCCGGGTGAGCGCGGCGAGCGGGCGCCCCGATCAATCGTCGCCGAGGTAGCCGAGCTCGGCCAGGGTCTCCCTCAACGCGTCCGACGGCGTCGCCTCGCCCGAGGCCGCCGCCAGCGCCCGCAGCGCCGCCACCCGGCGCTCGAGCCGTTCGAGGAGCGGCGCGAGCGCCGCGTCCTCCTTGCGGGCGAGGTTCGTCTCCTCGGCGGGATCGTGGATCAGGTCGTACAGCTCGGTCCGCTCGACCTCGCCGCCGGTCTCGGTGACGATCACCTTCCGGCCCGCCCCGCGGAGCGTGCGGAGGACCGGCGCCGTGCCGCTCCGCCCGCCGCCGCGGGCGAGGGCGGCGAGCGGTTCGATCGCGCCGCCGGAGAGGAGCGGCGTCAGGTCGCGGCCGTCGGTCGGCGGCGCGCCGTCCCGGTCGAGTCCGAGGAGGGCGCGGACGGTCGGCGCGAGGTCGACGTGCGAGACGACCTCGGCGATCCGGCGCGGCTCGCCCCCCGGCACGCGGATCAGGAGCGGCACGCGGACCAGCTCCTCGTAGAGCGTCTTCCCGTGTCCGAACCGGCCGCGGTCGAACAGCTCCTCGCCGTGATCGGAGGTGATGAGCAGGATCGTCCGATCGAGCCGTCCGGACTCCTCGAGCGCGGCGACGAGGTCCGCGACGAACGCGTCCGCGATCGAGAGCGCGGCGTCGTACATCACCTCCGCGCGGCGCCGCAGCGTCGAGAGCTCCTCCGGCGTCCGCTCCCCCGCGGCGAGGTACGGCGACCCGTCGCGGTAGACGCCGCGGAGCAGGACGTCGAGCTCCTCCTCCGCGGCGCCGAACGCGCGGAGGACGTCCGGCGGGGCGCGGTAGTCGTGCGGCTGGTAGGTGTGGGCGAACACGAAGAGCGGCCGGTCGCGCGGGCCGCGCAGCCGCTCCAGCAGCTCGTCCCGCTGCGCCCGCGCCCGCCGCGCGCGCTCGAGGAGCGGACGGTCCCGGCCCGCCGCGACGAGCTCCGCCCACTCGAGCGGGGGGTTCACCGGGTCGCGCGTCCCGTACCGCTCGAACCCTCGCGCGAACCCGAACTGGGGGTCGACGTAGCCGCTCGCGGCGTACGCGAGCGTCCGGTAGCCGGCGCTCCGGAGCTCCTCCGCCAGCCAGGGGACGTCGCCCCCGACCCGGCCGAACGCCCGGGTGACGCCGTGCCGGTCCGGGTGGAAGCCGCTGAACATCGACAGGTGCGACGGGAGCGTCCACGACGCGGCCGCGATGGCGGCGTCGAAGACGGCCGACGACGCGGCGAGGCGGGCGAGGGCCGGGGTCGTCGCCGTCGGCCCGCCGTGGAGCGACGTCCGGTCCGCCCGCACCGTGTCGAGCGAGACGAGGATCACGTCCGGCGGGAGGGGGCCGCGCGGCGCGCCGACCACCTCGGGCCGGCCGATCGCCCCGATCGTCCCGGCGGGCCCGGCGATCTCGACGGAGAGATCGATCGCGCGTCCCGCGAGCGGGGCGAGGTCGAGCGAGAGGGGGTGCCACGCGGCGCCCTCGATCCAGACCGAGGCGGTCCGCCGCTCGTCGCCGGCGACCGCGGTCACGCGGCCGCTCACCGGTCCGCGTCCGGCGCGGAGCGGCGCCGCGACGTGGGCCCGGAACGCGGGCGCCGCGTCGGGGACCCGGATCCGCCAGCGCGCCGTGCCCGGCGCCCCGAGGAGGAGGCTCTCCCGCAGCACCTCGTCGAGGCGGATCCGCCGGACGGCCGCGCCGAGCGCGGTTCCCTCGGTCGCCTCGAACCACGCCGTCGTCGGGTCGAGCGGCTCGATGGCCACGCGGGCGTCGTCGACCCGGTGCGCGGCGCCGAGCGCGACCACGAGGAGGACCTCCGCGCGCGGGTCGGCCTCGACGGAGCCGGCGCGGAAGCCGTCCCCGCTCGGCTCGAGCCGGACCAGGGCCGCGGAGCGCGAGAGGAGCGGCTCGAGGTGCTCGCGGTCGGCGAGCGCGGCCGGTCGGAGCGGGCGGTTCGCCGCGACGGCGAACCATGCCTCGTCCGGGCCCGGATCGCCGTCGATGGAGATCCGGACGCGCGCGGCGAACGCTCCGGACCACGGGACCTGCGTCACCCGGATCGACGGCGGTGCGGCGCCGGGGACCCGCCCGAGGAGGTACGGACCGGCCCACTCCCCATCGCTCCGCACCGACGCGGTGCGCGGGAGGTCGGCGAGGCGGGTCTCCGGGAGGATCGGCCGCAGCGAGGGGGCCGCCGTCGGATCGAACGCCGACTCGATCCGGGCGTCGGGCAGGCGGTCGAGGAGTCGGATCGAGGTCCAGGGCGTCGCCGGCTCGTCCTCGCGGGAGCAGCCGGCCGCGAGCGCGAGGAGGACGGCCGGGAGGAGCGGGAGGGCGTGGGGAGAGGACCGCATGGCGGCCCAGGGTACGGGACCCCTCCCGGGGAGCGGGGAGCCGGCGGGCGGATCCGGGCGAATCGCGGCCGGGAGCGTGACGAACCCGTATCGGGCGTCACGCCGGCGGACCGTCCAAAGCGGCTCGAACGGCGGAGGGGCGGGCGTTGCCGCCGGTCCGCCGTGTGCTAACGTCCATCAGGACCACGACCGATGAGAACCCTTCCCTTGCTGACCCTGTCGCTCCTCCTCGCTCCCGTGCTGACCGTCGCCGCGCAGGCGCCGGACGAGGTCGGTCTGGTGCGGATCGACCCGGACGACAAGAAGGAGAAGAAGCTCTGGATCGCGCTGAACGCGCCGTCCGCGGCATCCGGGGAGATCCTCGGCGAGCTGCGGGCGACCGACGGGAAGTGGGAGAAGGTCGCCGGGAAGAAGCCGCTCCGGTTCGCGTTCGCCGCCCAGTGGGACGCGGAGGGGTACGAGGAGATCGTCGCCATCCGCGAGCACAAGAAGAAGAAGGACAAGCGGTTGGAACTGCTCGTCTACCGGGCTCCGAGCGGCGTCGGCGGGAACACCGGAAAGCCGGTCGCTTCGACCAAGAAGGCGACGTTCGGCGTTGCCCAGGGAGACGGTCGCGTGGTCGCGGTCGGCCCGATCGATCTCGACGGGGACCATCGGGACGAGGTCGCGGTCGTGCGGGAGGCGCTCGACGGCGTCCAGTCGCTCGAGATCCTGACCCTCCCGACGAAGAAGAAGGACAAGGGGATCGCGCTCCTCCGCTCGGACGCGACCTTCGGCCACGGGACGACCGGCGCGGTCGTCGGGCTGTACGGGACGGACCTCGACGGCGACGAACAGGACGAACTGGTCGTGCTCCGCCGCGACGAGGCGGGGGTGGAGTCGCTCGAGGTCGTCGCGCCGCCGGCCGGCATCCTCGGCGAGGTCGGCGCGCCGATCGTGTCGGACGACGACGTGACGCCCCCGGCCGGCTGGACGACGCGGACGATCGCGAGGCTCCGGTCGGACGGCGGCCCCCTCTACCGGGCGCTCCTGCTCCGCGAGCACGCGGACGGGTCGCAGCGGCTCGAACACTACGACCTGCCGGCGACGCCGCACGGCGACGTCGGCGCGGCGATCGACGTCGACGACGACCTCTCCATCGCGGGGTTCGAGTCTTCGATCCTCTCGGCGTTCGGCGTGCGGCCGACCCCCGAACCGCCGGAGCCGCACGAACCGTTCTCGGGGAAGTGGCAGGTCTGGTTCCTGTTCGCGTACCAGGACCAGGGAGGGACGATCCACCAAGACTGGACCGGACCGTTCACGGGGATCACCGGGACGTCGACCGAGGACGGCTACCTGACGCTGCGGTATCCCGCCGGCACGACCTGGGACACGGACACCGTGGAGGGGTACGTCTCCGCCTTCGGCGACGGCGAGACGGCGTACTTCAAGCTCCCGGGCTTCCCGTACGGCCCGCAGATCCACTTCTATCCGAAGGTCGGGAAGGGGCTCGCCGTCCCCGGCGACCGGATCACCGTCTCGTACCCGTTCGGAGCGATCCACCAGGCCGACCCGTTCACGCTCCCGACGATCGACGCGGGTTTCGCCGGGGGGGCCTCGATCGGCGAGGTCGTCGCGGACGACAACGTCACGCTGAAGGCGGTCGTCCAGGCGTACCGGTTCGAGCGGATCCCCTGACCCGACGGGGGGAGGGGGTCCGGCGATTGGATTCGCTCGCCGCGCCGGATTCCCGACAAGGTTCGGGGCTCCACCTGCCGACAGAAGACCGAGGCCACCCGCATTCATCGGTCTCGTTCGTCGGAAGGATGGGAAACATGAACCTCCGCTCAACGCTCGCGACGCTCCTGCTCGCGTTCCCCCTCTTCTTCGGCTGCCAGGCGACCCACCAGGGTTGCGGGTGCCCGGAGCCTTGCACCGGCCAGAAGCTCGACTACTGGACGGCCCGGGGGTACGACGCGATGGACATGGTCGAGTTCAACATCGGCTTCGGCCAGGGCCTCCACGCGGCGGCCGAGGTCACGCCGATCCGCATCGGCTACGGCTTCTCGGACGCGAACCGCATGGGGATGATGCACCGTGCGGCCGGCACCTGGCAGGAGAGCCGGAAGGAGTTCTGGCTCGGTCGCGACGTCCTCGCCTGGGAGAAGGACCCGTGCTGCGGCAACGGCTTCCTCTTCGACATCTGCCACGTCCCGATCCGGAACGCGCTGGAGGACGAGATCGACTTCGGCTTCCTCGACTGGCCGGCGGACGAGGGCTGGACGACGCGCATGGACGACCACGAGAAGAACTGGGGCGACATCGGGATCGAGGCGCACCTCGCCTTCTTCGCCGTCGACGCGTTCGTGTCGCCGCGCGAGATGGTCGACTTCGTCGCCGGCATCTTCACGCTCGACGGCGTGTCGTTCGACGACTACGGCTGGTCCCCCTGCGAGCGCTACCCGTAACGGGCTCGGGAACGCGTTCGGGAACGGTCTGCGCGTTCGCCACGGCGGGGCGGCGGACGAGGGATGAGGCTCCGAGAGCGACCCCGCAGCGCGACTCGCCACCGGGCGGAGACCACGCCGGATGCATCGCGCGAGGACGTGAGCGGGTCGGAGAGCTCGTCCCTCGTC
>JBICIB010000451.1:0-9361 GCA_043101415.1 Planctomycetota bacterium JB042
GATCTAGTCACTGTCGCAGAATCGCGACACTGCTCCGCGGGCGTCAAGTCGGCCGCAGACCCGGGTTCCGCGCAACTCCGTTTCGCCGCGACCGTTTCGTACGCCACCCCGACGATCCGGTCGAGCGGAACGCGCGTTGCCGATGGTCGGGCGTGGGTTCGACATCGACAGCGAGAAATGCAGTCTCGTTCCTCGCCCTTTCGTGGGCGGTGTTCGTCCGACTCGCGTCCGGGCAGAACGAGCCAGCCGACGACGATCGCATCTCTCTGAACGGCGTCGTCGAGCTGCGCCGTCTCGTCGATCTCGCCGCCGCTCGCCTCGATCAGAACGTCCAGTACGACGCCGACGAGCTTCGGGGGGTGGTCACTCTGCGGCTCGGCGGGCCCCTCACCGACGACGAACTCTGGTCGCTCACGAATCACGTGCTCCGCGCCCGCGGCTTCACGACCGTCACGAGCCGCGACGGCACGTTCCTGAGCGTCGTCCGGGCCGAGCGGGCGAGCGACCTCGGGCGACTGGAACGCCCCGGAGGCATTCCTCCGCCCGGCGCGCCGCCGGGGTTCGTGACGCTGGTGGCCGAGGTCCGGCATGTTCCCGTGGCCGAGGCGATCGAGACGCTGAAGCCGGTGATCGGCGCCTCGCCGGCTCAGATCACGTCGCTCGGGACCTCGAAACGAATCCTGATCTCCGATGCGAGACCGCGCGTCGAGCGCGCCCTCGAGGTGCTGACGCTGATCGACGTCGCCCGTCCGGAGATGACGGTGGAGCGGATCGACGTCCGACACCTCCCCGCGGTCACCGCCGCGGCCGCGGCGAACGACATCGTCCGGACGAGAGAGACCGTGATCGGCCGGAAGGGCACGGGGAAGTGCGTCGCCGCTCCCGACGGCGCGGGCGTCCTCCTCGTCGCGCCGCCCGAGGAGGTCTCGCTCTGGAGGACGGCCCTTCGGGAGATCGACCGCGCGCCGGACCGGGAGACGAGGACGTACGTGCCCCGCCACTTCCCCGTGGCCGAGGTGGCCGATCTCGTGCGGCGGCTGATGGAGACGGAAGGGACGGACGACCGGGCGTCCCTGGTCGAAGCGACGTCCGGCCCGCGGATCGTCGTCGACAACCTGACCGGGGCGCTCGTGGTCATGGGGACGACGCTCGAGCATGCGCGCGTCGAGGCGCTCCTCGAGCGGCTGGACGGCGCGCCGCCCGACGCGAGGCGGCAGACGAGGTCGTTCTCGATTCGGCATCGTTCGGCGGAGGATCTCGTGAAGCTGCTCCAGCCGCTGGTCGACGCTCAGTTCGTCGCGACCGGAGCCGACGGTGGGGGATCGACCTCCGACCTCGGCGGAGCGAGCCTCTCGGCTTCGCTCTCGACGTCCGCCCTCGGCGGCGGCCCCGGCGCGAGCGCCCGCGGCGTGCTGACGCTCGCCTTCGACCGGGCCACGAACCGCATCCTCGCGTCGGGCGATCCCCGCCAGCTCGAGCAGGTGGAGAGCCTCCTCGGCCGCCTCGACGTCCAGCCACCGCAAGTCTTGCTCGAGGTCCTGATCGTCTCCCTGAACGAGGGGCAGACCCAGGACCTCGGCGTCGAGCTCCGCGGGCGCGTCCGGAACGGCCGGACCCAGGCCGCGCTCTCCTCCCTCTTCGGCCTCGGCGGGCCTCTCGCGACGGACATCGCCGTCGCCTCGCCGATGGGGTCCGGTATCACCGGGGCCGTCCTCTCCCCCGGCGACTTCAGCGTGCTGCTCCGGGCGATCCAGACGGTGACCGAGGGGCACTCGCTCAACATGCCCCGCCTCCTCGTCAACAACCACGAGAGCGGAACGTTCGACGCGGTCTTACAGCAGCCGTTCCTCGCCACGAACGCCTCCGACACCGTCGCCACCACGTCGTTCGGCGGGACCCAGGACGCCGGGACGTCGGTCTCCGTCACCCCGCAGATCGCCGAGGGCGACCAGCTCGTCCTCGACTACACGGTGACCCTGTCGGAGTTCCTCGGCGAGTCGGCCGACCCCTCACTCCCCCCGCCCCGCCAGCAGAACTCCCTCGGGTCGGTCGTCACGATCCCCGACGGCTACACCGTCGTCCTCGGCGGGCTCGAGGTCGAGACGGAGGCGGACGGGGAGACGCGCGTCCCGATCCTCGGAGACCTGCCGCTCTTCGGGTGGCTGTTCCGGAGCTCGTCGGCCACCCGCACCAGGACGAGGTTCTGGGTGTTCCTCCGGGCGAGCGTGATGCGCCACCCGCGGTTCGAGGACCTGCGGTTCCTCTCGGACGCGCAGAGGACCGACGCCGGCCTCGACCCCGACCTCCCCCCCGTCGAACCGAGGATCGTGCGATGACGAAGAAAGCCCGAGTGTGCGAGGAGTTCGTGCGGCGGTTCCCGCGGGACTTCGCGCGCGAGCACCTGATCGCGGTCCTGGTCGAGCGGAGCGACCGGCTGTGCGGGGCGACGCTGCACACGGCGACCGAAGATCCCGCCGTCCTCCACAACGTCCAGGTCCGGCTCGGCCGGAGGATGCCGATCGTCCGGGACGACCCGGAGGCGGTGGCGCGGATGCTCGACGACGCGTACGGCGCCGTGAAGCCCGAGGAGGCGGACCAGGCGGACGCGGACGCGGCGACGGACAAGGAGGGCGACGGGGACGAGCGACTCGAGCGGCTCGTCCGCCAGGCGGAGCGCGACCTCCTGACGTCGACCGGCAAGGGCCCGGTCGTGCGGCTGGTCGACGCGCTCCTGTTCGACGCGCTGTCGCGGGGCGCCTCCGACCTGCACGTCCAGCCGCTCGAGGACCGCTGGCTCGTGAGGTACCGCGTCGACGGGCTGCTGTTGAACGTCCGCGAGCTGCCGGCGCGCCTCGCCCCGGCCGTGATCAGCCGGATCAAGGTGATGGGCCGGATGGACATCGCCGAGTCGCGCATCCCGCAGGACGGCCGCGCGACGGTGACCGTCGGCGAGCAGCCGATCGACCTGCGGATCTCGACCCTGCCGACGAGCCACGGCGAGCGGGCCGTGCTGCGGCTCCTCGACCACCGGCGGGAGCTGACGGCGTTCCAGGATCTCGGGATGCCGGACGACGTCGCCGCGTCGTTCCTCCGTTGCGCGCGCCTCTCGCACGGGATGGTCTTGCTCACCGGCCCGACGGGGTCGGGGAAGACGACGACGCTCTACGCCACGCTGAAGGAGATCGCCACCCCCACCACGAACATCATGACCGTCGAGGACCCGGTGGAGTACGAGCTCTCGACGACCGGGCTCCTCGTCTCGCAGGCCCCGGTGAACGAGAAGAAGGGGGTGACGTTCGCGACGGGGCTCCGGCACATCCTCCGCCAGGACCCGGACGTGGTGATGGTCGGCGAGATCCGCGACGCGGAGACCGCTCGGATCGCGGTCCAGGCGAGCCTGACCGGGCACCTCGTCTTCTCGACGCTCCACACGAACGACTCGGCGTCGGCGGTGACCCGGCTCGTCGACCTCGGAGTGCCCCGGTACCTCGTCGCGACGTCGCTGGCGGCGGTCTGCGCGCAGCGGCTCGTCCGGCTCACGCACCGCGACTGCGGCGGGAGGGGGTGCGAGGTCTGCTTCGGGACGGGGTTCGCCGGACGGACGGCGCTCTTCGAGCTGCTGGTCCTCGACCAGGAGCTGACCGACCTCGTCACGAGCGACGCGCCGCTGGCCGAGCTGCGGGCGGCGGCGAAGAGGCGAGGCATGCGGACGCTCCGGGGCGAGGGGCAGCGCCTGGTCGAGTGCGGCCTCACGTCCTGGGCGGAGGTCGAGCGCGTCGCGGCGGGCGGCACGGACCGGGTGGCGGCGACCGGAGAGACCGGGGGCCGGACGTGAGCCTCTGGCGGTACGAGGCGATGCCCGCGGGAGGGGGCGCGAAAGTCCGCGGCGAGGTCGCGGCCGACTCGGCGGCGGGCGTCCGGGCGCAGCTCCGCCGGGCCGGGCTGGTCGCGCTCGACCTCGAGCCGATGAAGGGGGGTCGGGCGACGAAGGGCACGGCAGACGAGTCCGCGTCGGCGTGGCGGGAGGTCTGGACACGGCACCTGAGGACGCGACGCCGCTCCAAGAAGGCGGAGCTGTTCGACGGGGTCGCGACGCTCCTCGAGTGCGGGCTGCCGCTCCGCGAGGCGATCGAGTCGCTGAAGGCGTCGACGACGACCGGGGGCGCGACGGCGACGCGGGGGCTCCTGCTGCGGCTGCGCGAGGCGCTCCAAGACGGCGACTCGCTCGCCCGGGCGATGCGGGCCGAGCCCGCGTGGTTCGACGGGATCGAGGCCGCGCTCCTCGAGGCCGGGCAGCACGGCGGGACGCTCGCGGCGGTGCTGAAGACGCTCGCCGATCGGCACGAGCGGGCGGACGTGCTGACGGGGAAGCTCGTCTCGGCCCTCTCCTACCCCGCGATCGTCACCGCGGTGGGCCTCGGCGTCGTCGTCTTCCTCTCCACGAAGACCCTGCCGGACCTCGTGGCCGTGCTGACGGACGCCGGGCTCGAGCCGCCGGGGCTGACTCTAAACGTGATGGCGTGCGGGGAGTTCCTGCTGCGCGCGGGGCCGTGGCTCCTCCTCGGGCTCCCCCTGCTCGCTCTCGCCGGCCTCGTCGTGTCGCGCCGGCTGTCGGGCGCCGATCGCCTCGCCGAGCGGCTCGACCGCCTGCGCCCGGCGCTCGTCCGGAAGATGACGTCGGCGCGAATCGCGTCCGGCCTGGCCGAGCTGTTGAAGGCCGGCGTGCCGCTGGTCGAGGCGCTCCGCGTGCTGGCACCGTCCATTGGTGGAGGCGGTGGAGGAGGCGGCGTCCGAAAGACGTCGCTGGTCGAGATCGCCAAGGAGATCGAGCACGGCGCGTCGGTGGCCGACGCGTTCTCCCGGGATCGGACGTTCGACGGAGAGTTCCTCCGTCTCGTCGACCTCGGACAGAAGACCGGGGAGCTCCCTCAGCTCCTCGCGCGCCTCGGCGACCGCTCTCGTCGGTCGGCCGAGCGCGCCGTCGACCGCCTCGCCGCCCTCCTCGAACCCACGGCGGTGCTGGCGCTGGCGGTCCTCGTCGGCGCGGTCGCCCTGGCCGCCGTGCTCCCTTTCTTCCAGCTCCAGGAGGTCCTGCGATGACGCCGATGACTCGCTCCCGCGAACTTCGCGGCTTCACGCTCGTCGAGACTCTCGCCGTCCTCGTCATCCTCGGGCTGCTGGCGTCGGTCCTGGTCGTCCGATTCTCCGGCGGCGTCGGGAAGGGGAAGCAGGAGCTCGCGAAGACCGGCATCGGCCTCGTCGTGCAGAAGGTGGAGCTGTACCAGCTCGAGCACGGGAAGTGGCCGCCGCTCGAGGTCGGTTTGGCGGCGCTTTCGGACGGGCAGGCGAAGCCGACCGACCCCTGGTATCTCGGGGCGGACCAGCTCGAGGACCCGTGGAGGCGACCGTACGTCTTCGTCGCGCCGGGGCCGGACGGGCACCCGTACGAGGTCGTGTCGTACGGCCGGGACGGGCAGCCGGGCGGCGAGGGAGAGGACGCGGACGTGACGTCGGTCCGGTTGCGCGGGACGGCGCCGGACGGGGGACACTGACGTGAAGGCGCGAGGCTTCACCCTGATCGAAGTGCTGGCCGTGACGGCGATCCTCGCGCTCGCGGTGTCCGTCGTCGGGGTCCGGGTCGGGCTCGGCGGGGACGCGGCGCGGAGGGCTCGCGCGGTGAGGGACGCCGTCGACGCGGACCGGCGGGCGAGGCTGCGGGCGCGAGTCGACGGGGAGGCCGTGATCGACTGCGCGGAGGCCGAGCCGAGGCGGGTCGCGGTCGACGCACGGGGCCGGTCCGTCGATGCGCGGTGGGTGGTCGCGTCCGAAGACGGGGACCACGTCGTGGCGTGGGAGGTGCTCGGGCGGACCGGCCTCGTCGTGCCGGAAGCGGGCGGGCGATGAAGGCGCGAGGCATGACGCTGATCGAAGTGCTGGCGGCGCTCGCCGTGCTCGGGCTCGCCGCGTCCGCTCACACGCCGTGGCTGCGCGCGGCGATCCGGAGCACGGGCAATTCGGAGTCGGACGTCAGCGCGAACCCGGTCGACCCGGACCTGATCGACGACCTCGTCGCGGAGCGGGACCCGTGGGGGCTCCACGTGCTCGGCGTCGGCCAGGCGCTCCCCGTGGTCGTCGAGGGGCACGCGGAGACCGTCGTGGTCGTCGAGCGGCGGACGGCGCGTGACCCGCTCGGCGGGGCGTGGTTCGAGGCGTCAGTCGGGGACGGCGTCGGGAGGGCGTTCTGGATGCCGATTCGGGAGGGCGAGCCGTGACCGGGGCGGGACACGAGCGCGGGATGACCCTCGTCGAGGTGCTCGCCGGGGTGGCGCTCCTCGCCCTCCTCGCCTCCGCGCTCGCGGCGTGGACCACGACGACCGCGCGGGCGGCCCGGGCGGTCGAAGGGCCGCTCGCCTGGGAAGCGGCGGCGCGGGCGGCGCTGCGGCAGATCGAGGACGACCTGCTCGCGGGCGACGAGATCGGCAACCCGGACGCGGCCGACCGGGTCTCGGTCGACGACGGCACACTCCGCGTCCTCACGCGCGAGCGGGGACCGGTCGTCGCGGTCTACGCCGTCGAGCCGGAGACCGCCACGCTCCACCGGAACGACGACCGGCTCCTCTTCCCCGTCGCCGCCTGGGAGGTCTCGATCGAGGGCGGCCGGCTGCGGGCCTCGGTCGGACACCCGGACGGACGTCGGGTCTTTCGGACGTGGCGTGCGTGGAGGCGGCCATGAGATCCGAGCGCGGTGTCGCCCTCCTCCTCTCGCTCCTGACCGTCCTGGCGATCGCGGTCTCGACGGTCGGGCTCGCGCGGGCGGTGACGCACGACCGGATGGACCGCCGGATCGACGCCGACGAGCGGGCGGCCGCCGAGCTGCTGCGGGCGTGCGCGCGGCCGATCGAGCACTGGCTCGAGACGCGGGCGGGGGCCGTCGTGCTCCCGCCGGAGTCGGTCGTGCCGAGGGTGCCGGTGCATGGGGCGGACTTCGAGGCGGACGGGAGGGCGGTCCGGGTGTCGATCGAGGCGTTCGATCAGGCGGGGATGGTGCCGTGGGCGATGGCGGGCTCGGCGTCCCCGCTCCGCCTGCTGCTCCCGGAGGAGATCCGCGCGGCGATCGACGATCTCGACCATGTCGACGGCGTCGGCGTCATCCCCGGCCTCGACCTGTTCGCAGGACGACCGTTTCCGGACGAGGAGTCGGACGTGCCGCCCCGCCTCGGGGGGCTCGTCGCGACGCACGGCAAGGATCCGCCCCTCCTGAACGTCCACACCGCCCCGCTCCCCCTGATCGAGCGCGTCTACCGCCTCTCGGGGCGCGGGGGGGTCGGCGTCCTGGAGACGGCCCGGTCCGAGGGGCGCCGGATCGCCGCCGTGCCGCCGGCGGACGAGGGACGGGCGAGCCGAATCGCAGGCGCCCTTCCTCGGCTGTCGCTCGGCAGTCCGGCGTGGGCGTTTCGGATCGACTTGGCGGTCGGGCGGGTCCACCGCGCGTGGTGGGAGGTCTGGTCGACCGACTCGGAGGGGTGGCGATGTCGCCAACGGCTCGCGATCCGCTGAGGGAGGCCCGGCGCACGACCGCCGCGTGGGCGGCCGCGGCCCTGGTGGTCGTCGCGGGCGCGGCGGCGTGGGGGCTCGGGCCCGTCGCGGCGGAGGACGCGGCGGACGCGCTCGTGTCGCCGCCGACGGGCGACGACGGGAGCGGGCACGCGGCCGAGGCGGACGGTCGGGGCCGCGAGCCGCTCGACTTCGCGGCCCTTCGCGAGGTCGACCTCTGGCCCGGGGACGTGAACGACCCGGCGGCCGAGGAGGAGTCCCCCGAGCGCGACCGGCCGCCCCCACCGCCCGATCTCCAGCTCGTCGGGATCGTCCTGGAGCATGGGACGCGGAAGGCCGCGCTCTACCGCCGGAACGACGACCGGCTGCTCGTGCTCGGCGCCGGGGAGACGGACGGCGGGCTCTCGGTCACGAGGGTCGAGGCGACCGAGGTCGAGCTCGCCCAGGGGGACTGGGTCGGGAAGCTCCGCCTCGAGGACGGGCCCCGCCACGGAGCCGACGGATGACCGGCGGATCGACCACGAGGCGGGGAGACGTGCGGCGACCGGCGGAGGAGTTCTACTTCGCGGTGCTCGACGCCACGGGGCTGCCGCGGGGCGGGCGGCCCCGGAGGGTGGCGCTCGACGCGCTCTTCGAGGCGTCGCTGCCGATCCCCGTCGACGACGTGAAGGCGATCTACCGGCCGCTCGAAGGGGAGCGCGTGCTCGCGTGTGCGATCGATCGGGAGGCGCTCGTGGAGAGGACCCGCGAGAGGCCGGACGTCGTGTCGTTCGGACCGGCGGAGTGGCCGGACTTCCTCGAGCCGCTGGTCGAGGCCGGGGACGACGCCCGCGACCTGAATCTCCTCGTCGACGACGTGGAGCCGGAGGCGATCCGGGCGCACCGGCGGCGGCAGGTGAACGGCGCCGTCGGGGCGGGGCTGCTCGCGGCGGGTCTCGTCGTCGTCGGGATCGAGCGGAGGATCGCGGAGCTCGACCGGCGGCGGGCCGAAGCGGACGCCGTCGTCTCGGCCTCCCTCGATCGGGCGTTCGGGCCGGCGGCGCCGGGAGTGCAGGACGCCCAGCGGCGGGCCGCGCTCGTCGGCGAGCTGCGGCGGCTGAAGGGCGCGGAGCGGATCGCGAACGCCGGCGGGGACGCGGATGGAGAGGCTCCGGGCGCCGTGGAGGTCCTCGTCCGGCTCCTCTCCGCCTGGCCGCCCGGGCTCGAGGTCCATGTCGAGGCCCTCAACGTCACCGGCGACGCGCTCACGGTCCGCGCCCTCTGCCCCGACCCGGAGACGGCCGATGCGTTCGCGCGGGCGCTCGACGACGTCGCGGGTCTGTCCGGGTGGCGGCGCGACCCGCCGCGGTTCCACCGGGGGCGCGACGTGGTGTCGGTCACCGTGCGGCTGACCCGGGGAGGAGAGGCGTGATCGGGTCGAGGGGACTGAAGGTCGGCGTCGTCGGGCTCGTCCTCGCGGGCGGCGCCGTCGCCGTGGAGCTCGGCCGGCTCGCCGACGCCCGCGGGGAGTCCGAGCGCGCCCGCACCGCCGCCCGCTCCGTCGCGGCCGACGTCCGCGAGCTGGAACGGCTTCGGCGGGCCGGGTCCGCCTACGTCCAGGGGCCGCCGAGCGAGCGCGACGTCCTCTCCCTCGTGAACCAGGCGCTCGCCGAGGCCGGCGTCCCGAGCCGGCACTTCGACAGCCTACGCCCCGAGGGGGACTCCGCCGTGCCGGGGCGGCGCGACGTGCGGAGAAGGACGGTGCGGCTCGGCCTGAAGGAGGTCGCGGTGGCGGACGTCGGGACGTTCCTGGAGGCGCTCGGGAGGG
>JBICIB010000452.1:0-5565 GCA_043101415.1 Planctomycetota bacterium JB042
GTCCGGACCTGGTCGCGAGCCGAGGCCCCGCCCCTCCCGACGCTCGAGGCGGCCCCGCGCGGGCGGGAGACGACGGCGCGCGTCGTCGAGGGGCCGGGGGTCGTGCGCCGCCTCGAGGTCGACCTCCCGGACGACGAGGAGACGCTGCGGCGGGAGACGCTCGAGCTGCGCGTCGACGGCGAGACGACGGTGCTCGCGCCGCTCGGCGACTTCTTCGGCACCGCGCCGGGCCGGAACGCGTATCGCTCGCTCCCGATGGGGATCACGGAGGACGGGGTCGGCTGGTGCGCGTTCCCGATGCCGTTCGGCGAGCGGTTCGAGGTCGTCTCCCCGCCGGGCGTCCGCCTCCGCGTCACCGACGACGTCCGCCCGTACCGGTTCCACGCGCGCTGGCGGGGCGACCCGGCCCTCCCGACCCGGCCGATGCGCGACTGGCCGGTCGTCCACGTCCGCGGCGAGGGGCGCCTGGTCGGGGCCGCGCTCGCCGTGACGAACCCGGTGAAGGGGTGGTGGGGAGAGGGGGACGAGAAGATCTCCGTCGACGGCGAGCCGTTCCCGTCGACCTTCGGCACGGGGACCGAGGACTACTTCGGGTACGCGTGGTGCGACACCGCGCTGTTCGACGCGCCGTACCACGCCCAGTCCCGCTGCGACGGACCGATCAACCGCGGCCACTGCGCCGTCCACCGGTTCCACGTGCTCGACGACGTCCCGTTCCGGACGTCGCTCCGGTTCGACCTCGAGGTCTGGCACTGGGTCGACTGCGTGATGGCGTTCGCCACCACCGCCTACTGGTACGCCGCCCCCGGGGCGACGCACGACGTCCCGCCGCCGACGGACCACGACCGGACGATCGTCCGCCTCCCGCCGATCCCCCGCGTGGAGGGCGCGATCGAAGGAGAGTCGTTCCGCGTCGTCGAACGGTCCGCGGGGACGTGTGCGCCGCAGGACCTCGGGTTCGCGGAGGGGTTCTCCGGGGAGTCCCACCTCTGGTGGCGGGACGCCGGGCCGGACGACACCCTCAAGGTGGCGTTTCCCGCCCCGCGGGGCGGCGCGAGGCGGCTCGTCCTGCGGCTGACCCGGGCGCCGGACTACGGGATCGTCCGCCTCGCCGTGAACGGCCGGGTGCTCGCGGAACGGATCGACCTGTACGCGCCGCGCGTCGAGCCGGACGAAGAGCGAACGTTCGACGCCGTCCCCCTGGTCGAGGGGGAGAACGAGTTGTCGGTCCGGATCGTCGGGACGAACCCCGCCGCCCGGCCGAAGAACCACATGTTCGGGATCGACTACGTCCGGCTCCCGGATTGACCGCCACCGCGCCTCCCGCCGCCGGTTAAACTGGTGATCGCGGTTCCACACGCCTCATGGAAGGAAGCTGATCGCATGCGACTCCTCATCACGACCGTCGCCCTGCTCGCGCTCGCCATCCCGTCCGCCCTCGCCGAGGGAGGCGGCGCCGCCGGCGCCGGGAAGGGAGGGAAGGCCGGCAAGGGGAAGGACGGCGCCCGCGCGAAGATCCTGAAGCGGTTCGACACGAACGGCAACGGCGTGCTCGACCCGGAGGAGAAGGCGAAGCTGAAGAAGTGGCGCGCCGAGAACGGCAAGGGGAAGAAGCGCGGCCCCAAGGGGAAGGCCGGCCCGGGCGCCGGCAAGTCCGAGAAGCCGAACGGGAAGAAGGCCGGCAAGCCGCCGCGAGGCGGCCGCGGCGGCACCCCCCCGCTTCGCGGCGGAAAGACGAAGGGCGGCGGCTGATCGCTCGGGTGCCGGCGGGGGCGCGGGTCAGCGGGACCCGTCGATCCGTCGGAACCACTCCACCACGCGGTTCTCCGCCCACCGTCGGTCCGGGTCGCCCCCGCGGCCGTCTCGGGCGGGACCGCGGCCGATGAACGCGAGATGGCCGCCCCGTGCGGTCGTCTTCACTTGCAGGGCGTCGCTCTCCCGGACCTCCCGGCGGTCGTAGCACTCGGCCGGGACCATCGAGTCGTCGCGCGCGGAGAGGAGGAGCGTCGGCACGCGGACGCCGGGGAGCACGGGGAGGCTGGAGGCGAGCGCGTAGTATCGCCGCGCGTTCCCGAACCCGGAGTACGGCGCGGTGATCCGGTCGTCGAACTGCCGGAGCGTCTCGACCCCCTCGAGCGACTCGATCCGGTACCGCTCCGGGAAGAGCGCCACCTTCCTCCGGTAGACCCGGGCGAGGTCCTTCACGAAGCGTCGCATGTAGAGCCGGTTCAGCCGGGTCGACTCGAGCGCCGCCGCCGACGCCTCGAGGTCGAGCGGGGTCGAGACCGCCACCGCACCCCGGAGGGCCGCCGGGCCGCGGTCGCCGAGTTCGGCGAGGGTCCGGAGGACGAGGTTCCCCCCCAGCGAGAAGCCGGCCACGAACAGCGCGCTCACCCGATCCTTCCACGCCAGCTCCTCGATCACCGCCCGGACGTCGGCGGTCAGCGCCGCGTGGTAGAGCGTCGGCGTGAGGTGCTCGGTCCCGCCGCAGTTCCGGACGTTCAGCCGGACGGCGGAGAACCCGGCGCCGAACGCCTTCTCCGCCGTGCCTCGCATGTATCCGGAGTCGGCGCTCCCCGTCAGACCGTGGACCAGGAGCACGACGGGCCGGCGCCGGTCGGACTGCCAGTGACACCACGCGACGACCCGGGTCTCGTCGTCCGTTCGAAAGACCCTCCGCTCGCCGGGGTCGAGCCGGCCGCGCCGGCGCGGCGCGAACGCGCCCGCGAGCGTCATCGCGTGGCGGTTCGCCAGCCACGGATGCGGCTCGAACGCGGGGAACGGGTCCGGGTCGGGGGCGGCGCGCATCACGCCGCGCATGGTAGCCGGGCGTCGCCCCCCCGCCGGCACGGCCTCGTCATCGGTTCGGAGTCGCGGGGGATGGTAACCTGCGCGCTCCACGCCCCCTCGCTCCGGGAGATCGAAGATGCGCCTCGCCTCCGCCCTCGTCCTGGCCGCCGCGTTCGCCGTCCCGTCCGCCTCCGCACAGGTCGTCCTCGACTTCGAGGGGCTCTCGACCAGCCCCTCCGGCGGGGTCTTCGCCGGGAACCCGCTGATCGAGAACGGCTACCGCCTGACCGTCACCAAGGGGGTCGGGATCCACGCCTTCGAGGACGGATGGCAGAACGACCGGGGGAGCAGCAACGGCTCCACGACGGTCTACACGTACGTGAACGGCGCGACCGAGACGGAGTTCCGGCTCGAGGAGGCGAACGGCGCGCCGTTCACCATCGCGTCGGTCGACCTCGCGGAGACGTTCAACGTCGGCGACTTCGCCTACTCGTTCGGGGTGACGTCGGTCACGATCGTGGGACAGAAGGTCGGCGGCTCGAGCGTCCAGGCGGTCGTCCCGATCGACGGCGTCTCCGACGGACAGGGCGGCGCCGCCGACTTCCAGACCCACGTCTTCTCCGGCGCGTGGAGCGACCTCGTGTCGGTCACGTTCACGGGGACGAGCGGCACGACGAACGTCTACATGAACTTCGACAACATCGTCCTCGGCGGCTGCGCCTCGAACGGCGTCCCGTACGGCACGGGATGTCCGGGGACCGGCGGCTTCACCCCCGTCGTCTCGTCGACGCGGTGCCCCGGCCAGACGGTGACGCTCGAGGTCGACCTCGCCCTCGGCGGCGCGAACGCCTTCCTCTTCGCGGGGGTGACCCAGGTCGCGCTCCCGATGGGCGGCGGCTGCACCCTGAACGTCGTCCCCCTCCTCGGACCGATCGGGCCGCTCCCGCTCGGAGGGGCCGGCGCGGGGAACGGCACGGTCACGCTGGTCGTCCCCGACCCGGTCGTGCTCGCCACGACGAAGGTCTCGATCCAGGTGTTCGTCGACGACTCCGGCGGCGCGATGCCGTTCTCGAACACGTCGGGCGTCGAGTTGACGTTCACGCCGTGACCGACGGAGCCGCGCCGACCCGATGATCCGGTACGAAGGGACGCTCTACCGTCCGCCGTCCGAGGCGGACTCGCTCATCCTCCAGGCGACGATCGGGTGCTCGTACAACGAGTGCGCCTTCTGCGCGATGTACCGGGACAAGCGGTTCCGCGTGCGGAAGCTCGACGAGCTCGTCGCCGAGATCGCCTGGGCGAAGGAGCACGCGCCGCCGGTGCGGAAGGTCTTCCTCGCCGACGGGGACGCCCTCGTGGCGCGTCCGTCGTTCCTCCACGCCGTCCTCGACGCGCTGCGCGAGGCGTTCCCGAACCTCTCCCGCGTCTCGTGCTACGCCTCTCCGCAGGCGCTGCAGGTCCGCTCGGTCGAGCAGATGCGCGACCTCCGGCACGCCGGGCTGACGCTCTACTACCTCGGGATCGAGAGCGGCGACGACCGGGTCCTCGACGCGCTGACGAAGGGCGTCACCGCGGACGAGATGGTCCGGGCGGCGGCGAAGGCGCACGACGCGGGCGTGAAACTCTCGACGATGATCCTCCTCGGCGCCGGGGGCCGCGAACGATCGCACGAACACGCCGTCGCGTCGGCGCGCGTCGTGAACGCGATCCGCCCCCGGTTCGTCTCCACGCTGGTCGTGACGCCGGTCGAGGGGACCCCGCTCGGCGAGCGCGCGGCGCGCGGCGAGGTCGACGAACTCGACCCCGTCGAGCTGGCGCGCGAACTCCGGACGTTCCTCGGCGCGCTCGACCTCCGCGGCACGGTCTTCCGCTCGAACCACGCCAGCAACTTCCTCTCGGTCGCCGGCACGCTGCCGAAGGACCAGGCGCGGATGCTGGCCGCGCTCGACGCGGCCCTGGCCGACCCCGACGCCGCGCCGTTCCGTCCGGCGTGGCTCCGCGGCCTCTGAGCGGCCTCAGGGCGAGAGGCCGATCGTCGCCACGTGGACGCCGGACGCCGGGAGGTCGATCCGCTCCTGCGCGGACGCGTCCCCGGCCCGAACGTCGAGCACGACCGAGCCCGCCCACAGTCCCCGGACCGCGAACCGTCCCGGCGCCCCCGGGACCGCCTCCACGGTCCCGGCGACCGGATCGATCCGCTCCCACTCGCGAAGCGGAACGCGCCGAACCTCGACCTCCGGGGTCGCGCCCGACGGCAGTCCGTCGACCACGAGCACGACTCGGGCCCCGCGACCGACCTCCGCCCGGATCTCCCGCCGCGGCTCGCCACGCCGGATTTCGAACGCCTCGAAGGCCGGCGGCCGCCCGTCGGCGAACCGCAACTCGAGCACGTACTCCCCGGGCGGCAGGTTCTCGACCCTCGCGGCTCGTTCGTCCAGGACGACCCCCTTGCGCGCGATCCGCCGGTGCGGCCGACCGTCCTCCAGGAGCGGCACGCCGTGGAGGCGCGGGAGGACCGGAGAGAGCGGCGCCTGCGTCTCGAGGTCGGTCGGCCGGACGACGACCTCCCCGCGCCAGGAGTCGAGCGGGGCGGCCACGATCCGATGGTCGACCACTCCGCCGCGCACCGTCTCCGCCTCGACCGTCACCCACTCCACGCCGGGGACCGGGTCGACCTGCATGAGGTGGACCGCGTACTCCCCGGAGTCCGTCGTCTCGAAGACCGAGCGCCCGGCCGCGAGGTCGAGGTGCGAGACCTCCTGCTGCACCCCGTCC
>JBICIB010000453.1:0-6775 GCA_043101415.1 Planctomycetota bacterium JB042
CGCGGATGGTTTTATGCTGAAGATCTCGAAGCGCACCGAGTCCCTGGGGACCGAGAACGCGTTCGTCGTCCTGGCCGAGGTGAACGGGCTGATCGCGAAGGGGAAGAGCGTGATCTCCTTCTGCATCGGCCAGCCGGACTTCCTGCCGCCAGACCACGCGCGGGTCGCGGCGATCCAGGCGATCTGCGAGGGGAAGACGGGCTACACCCCCTCGGCCGGCATCCCCGAGCTGCGGGCGGCCGTCGCCGCGGACTTCTCCGCGTCGCGCGGCGTCGAGGTCCTCCCCGACGACGTGGTGGTCGGGTGCGGGGCGAAGCCGTTCATCGCGCACACGATCCACTCGGTGACCGACCACGGCGAGGGGCACGAGGTCCTGTACCCGAACCCCGGCTTCCCGATCTACGACTCGATGATCAAGGCGGCGGGCGCGGTGCCGAAGCCGCTGAACCTGCAGGAGAGCCGCGACTTCGCGTTCGACCTCGCGGACCTCGAGGCGAACCTGTCGGCGAACACGCGGCTCCTGATCCTCTGCTCGCCGCACAACCCGACCGGCGCCGTGCTGTCGAAGAGCGTCCTGGACGGGATCGCCGACCTGATGCGGAAGCACCCGGACGTCTGGATCTACTCCGACGAGCCGTACTCGAAGCTCGTGTACGACGGTCCGCTCGAGACGATCGAGGCGGCGCCGGACATGCTCGAGCGGACGATCATCGCCGACTGCACCTCCAAGACGTACGCGATGCCGGGATGGCGGCTCGGCTACGCCGCGAACCGGGCGCTGGCGCCGCACTTCACCCGGTGGAACACGAACACCGACTCCTGCCCGCCGGCGCCGAGCCAGTACGCCGCGCTCGCCGCGCTCACCGCGCCGCAGGACTGTGTCGACGCCATGCGGCAGTCGTTCCACGACCGCCGGGACCTCATCGTCGGCCTCCTGAACGACATGCCGGGCGTCACCTGCCGCACTCCGGGCGGCGCGTTCTACGTCTGGCCGAACGTCACCGAGGCGTGCGAGCGGATCGGCGCGAACGACTCCGAGGAGCTCCGGAAGAGGCTCCTTCACGAGGCCGGCGTGGCGGTGCTCGCCGACATCCACTTCGGCTCCCGGATCCCCGGCGAGGGGCAGCACGTCCGGTTCTCCTACGCCACGGCCCGCGATGGGATCGTGGAGGGGTGCGAGCGGATGGCCGACTTCCTGAAGAAGAACGAGAAGCGGAGCGTCCGGGAGCAGGCGGGGGGCGCGTCGAAGTAGCGCCCGGGCCGGGCGGGGACGTCGCCGTTCTCCGCCGGCCGGGTGCCGACGGGGGGGGCGGTCGGACGTCCCCTCCCCCGGTCCCCCCTCCCCGAGGGCCCGCGGCCGTGCTACGCTCGGGGGCGCCGCGCGAGGAGGAGTGCCGTGACCGCGACGAGGACGCCGCCCCCGATCCTCCTGTCGATCGTCCTGTCCGTCGCTTCCGGCGCCGGCCTCGCCCGGGCGAGCGAGGCGCCGCTCTTCGCGGTCCAGAACCAGGGAGGGGGTTCGTTCCTGGCCCGGATCGGCCCGTCGGACGCGAGCGTCACCGTGGTCTCGGGCCTCCCCTTCGGCGCGGACGCGCTGGTCTTCACGCCCGACGGGCGGCTCCTGATCCCCGACAACACGAACCACGTGCTGCGCGAGTTCGATCCGCAGACCGGCTCCGAGGTGCAGACCGTCGGGTCGCTCGGGGCCTCGAACGTGATCGAGGCGCTCTCCTGCCACCCGATCGACGGCGGGCTGTGGGGCGTCGAGGCGTTCTCGCGGCAGCTCGTGCGGATCGACCCGGGCACCGGCGCGGTGACCGCCGTCGGGACGACCAACCCGTACACCGGCGTGGCCGGCCTCTCGTGGAGCGTCGACGGATCGACGTTGTACGGGGTCGACTGCTGGACCGGCGATCTCGTCACCCTCGATCCGGTGACCGCCAAGACGACGCCCGTCGGCGCGACCGGACTGACGTGCCCGCTCGGGCTCTCGACCGACCCGAAGACCGGGCGGCTCTACACCGTCGACTGGCTCGGGAACGGTCCGATGAACCTGCATACGCTCTCGACCGCCGACGGCAGCGCGGTCCTGGTCGGAGCGACGGCCGGCGCGGACAAACTGGAAGGGCTCGCGTTCGACCCGCGGGTCGGGTGGTACGGCGACGGATGTCCGGGGACCGGCCGGTTCGTCCCGATCGTCCGCGCGGTCCCGCAGTCGCCCGCCGCTTCGACTCAGGTCGCGGTCACGGTCGACGACGCGCTCGGCGGCGCGAGCTGCCACCTCTTCTTCGGCCTCGGCAGCGGCGAGGTCCCGATGGGGCTCGGCTGCTCGCTGCTGGTCGCGCCGCTGCTGCCGGTCGCTCCGGTGCTCCCGCTCGGCGGCGCCGGCCCGGGACAGGGGTCGCTCCAGCTCGTCGGCATCGTCCCGGCGAGCGCCGCCGGCGCGAAGTTCACGCTCCAGGCGTTCGTCGTCGATCCGGGCGCTCCGCTCGGCTTCGCGAACTCGAACGGTTTCCGCATCGACGTCCAGTAGCGCGCGGGCGCTCGGGAGGACCGACATGAAGTTCGTCTCGACCCTCGTGGCCGGATGCGCGCTCGCGGCGCCGCTGGTCGCGCAGGACCCGCCGCTCTACGCGATCAACAGCGGCACCGGAGGGCAGTTCCTCGCCGAGCTCGATCCGATGACCGGAGCGGTCACGACGATCGGATCGTTCGGGTTCGTCGCCGACGCGCTCGTCGTCACCGCCGCCGGCGAACTGCTCGTGGCAGACAACACGTCTCACCTCCTGGTGAGCCTCGATCCGGCCACGGGAGCGGTCGTGCAGACCATCGGGTCGTTCGGCGTCACCGGGAACATCGAATCGATGGCGATCCGCCCGCTGGACGGGTCCCTGTGGGGCGTCCACACGTCGACCCAGAGCCTGGTCCGGATCGACACGAGCACCGGAGCCGTCACCGCGGTGGGGACCGCCCACTCCATCTTCCAGGGGATGGCTGGCCTCACGTGGAGCGCCGACGGGACGACGCTCTTCGGCATCCACTGCCACGACAACCGCCTCTACCGCATCGACCCGGTCACGGCGGCGCTGACCCCGGTCGGCGTGACGGGGCTCGTCTGCCCGCTCGGGCTGACCGCGCACCCCGGCGACGGACGCCTGTTCACCGTCGACTGGCAGACGGGGAGCGACATGAGGCTCTACACGGTGTCGGCGGTCGACGCGTCCCCGACGCTCGTCGGGACCACGACCGGCGGTCTGCAGCTCGAGGGGCTCTCGTTCCTGCCGAACGCCGGGAAGTACGGCGCCGGCTGCGCGGGGAGCGGGGGCTTCGTCCCGGTGCTCGAGGTCGCGCCGTACCTGCCGGTGGCGGGGACCCAGATCGTGGTCACCGTCGAGAACGGGCTCGGCGGCGCCGCGTGCCACCTCTTCTTCGGCCTGAACGAGGCGGCCCTGCCGATGGGGCTCGGCTGCGCGTTGAACGTCGCGCCGCTCTTCCCGGTGTCGATCGCCCTCCCGCTCGGCGGCGCCGGTCCGGGGAACGGGCAGGTGACCCTCCCCGGCGTCCTGCCGGCGAGCGCCGCGGGCCTGTCGTTCACGATGCAGGCGTTCGTCGTCGATCCGGTCGGTCCGCTCGGGTTCTCGAACTCGAACGGGTTCAGGGTCGAGGTGCAGTAGGGCTCAGACCAGGTCGAAGTCGCCGCAGGTGAAGAAGAACCGCGGCGTGATCGACGCGAGGTCGAGCCCGGCGCGGAACGACCGGCCGACGAGCGTCAACCCCGTCTCCGCGCGCCGATAGCCGAGGACGTGGAGTTCGGTCGCCTCGCGCGACCGGTTCGGGAGGAGGACGGCGAGGTGGGCGTGCCCCGCCGCCCGGGCGCGGCGTTCGGCGGCGCGTACGCAGACCGCGAGGTCGCGCGGGTCGCCCCCGTCCCAGAGGACGTCGACGAGCGTCGCCGAGTCGGAGACGACGTAGCGCTCCTTGAACACCGCGGAGACCGTCAGCCGCCCGCGCCGGCGCACGGCGAGGAACGAGTACCCGCCGCCGGGGACGTCGCGGTACCGCCAGTTCATGAAGCGCGCGTCCCGGCACGCGGTGACGTCGAGCCGGTCGGCGCACCGCTCCCACAGCGCGTCGTGGTCGGCCGCGGGGGCGTCGCCGCCTTCGACCTCGCCTCGCGCGGTCTCGTCCGATCGGGGGGCGAGCCGCCGCGCCAGCAGCACCGACACCTCCAGCGGCGTGTAGCCGAGCAGGCGGCCGCCGATCCGGAGCGCCTCGCGGTTCGCCAGGCCGTAGCCGATCTCGACCGGGCCGCGTTCGCAGAACCGCTCGACCCAACGACCGACCACCGCGGCGAACAGGCCGCGGCGCTTCAGCCCCGCGCGCCGTTCCGGGGCGACCATGCTGTCGACGGCGACGGTGAACATCGCCGAGCGGCCGGCGACGCGCGCCCGGTGGGGGATCCCGCCGAAGTGGGCGACGACCTCGCCGTCGTCGTCGCGGGCGACCATGACGTGCGGCTCGATCCCCTGGCCGAGGAACTCCCACCGCCACTCGGCGACGCCCTTCTCGCGGCCGAACGTCCGGCGGAACAGCCGGCAGATCGACGCCTCGTCGCCCGGTCGCCACGGCCCGATCTCGAGGCCGCGCACGGCGTTCACCGAGGCCACGGGTCGGGGACGAACTCGACGACCATCACCACGCGGTGCTCGTCGGAGTGGTTCCAGGCGGCGTGCGTCGTCGACCCGTCGAACACGAGGCTCGTCCCCTCGCGCCAGCGTCGGCGCTCCTCGCCGACCTGGAAGACGCAGTCGTCGTTCGGGACCTTCACGGGGAGGTGGCACCGGAGCGCCCGGAGCCCGACGTCCCGGTGGGGGTGGATCACGGCGCGCGGGCCGAGCAGCGAGAAGGCGGCGAAGTTCACGCCGGGGACCGACCGCGCCAGGGCCGCCGACCGCGGGCAGCGGCGGACGACGTCCGGGTCGAGCCGGTGGCTCTCCGGGTGGTCGACGACGTGGAGGCCGCAGACCCGCCAGGCGCCGGCGTGCGCCTCCGGCTCGTACCAGTCGAAGAAGTCGTCCTCCTCGAGCGCGTCGAGTTCGGCGCGGACGTCCGTCCACGCGGCCTCCAACCGCGACGTGAACTCGAAGTCCCGCGGGTCGTGGAACATCTTCGTCTCCCGGCGCCCATCGTAGCTCGGCCGGGCGCACCGAGAGGGAAGCGAGATCCGGGAGGTCCGCGGACCCGGAGAATCGGAACGGGACGCCGATGGGCGTCGCGCGCGGAGGGAGGGGCGGGCCTCAGCCCGCGACGAGCGTCTGGCGCTGCTCGCCGAGCCCGTCGACGCCGAGCCGCATCGACTGGCCGACGCGGAGGTAGCGGGGCGGGGAGAAGCCGAGACCGACGCCGGGCGGGGTGCCGGTCGACACGACGGTCCCCGGCTCGAGCCGGAGGAAGCGGCTGAGGTAGGAGACGAGCGCCGCCACGCCGAACTCCATCTGGTCGGTGCGGGAGTCCTGGACCCGCTCGCCGTCGACCTCGAGCCAGAGGCCGAGCGCCTGGGGGTCCGGCACCTCGTCCTTCGTCACCAGCCACGGCCCGATCGGGCCGAAGCCGGGGCAGCTCTTCCCCTTCACCCACTGGCCGGTCCCCTCGAGCTGGAAAACGCGCTCGGAGAGGTCGTTCACGACGCAGTAGCCGGCGACGTGGGACAGGGCGTCCGCCTCGGCGACGCCGTACGCGCCCCGGCCGATCACCACGCCGAGCTCGACCTCCCAGTCGACCTTCGTCGCGCCGCGCGGCAGGACGAGGTCGTCGTGCGGGCCGGCGACGGCGGAGGTCGCCTTCGAGAAGACGACGGGCTCGCTCGGGAGCGCCATCCCCGACTCGGCGGCGTGGTCCTTGTAGTTGAGCCCGATGCAGTGGAAGTCGGGGACGCGGCCGACGCAGGCGCCGACCCGCGGGGCTCCCTCGACCGCCGGGAGGGACGCCGGGTCGACGTCGGCGAGCGCCGCCAGCCGGTCGGGGTCGAGGGCGTCGCCGGCGAGGTCGTCGAGGTGCGCGGAGAGGTCGCGGATCGTCCCGTCGTCCGCGAGCAGGCCCGGCCGCTCCTGGCCGCGGGGTCCGAATCGCAACAGCTTCATCAGATGCTCCAGCCGCCGTCGAGGACGAGCGTCGTCCCGGTCGTGTAGGCGGACTCGTCCGAGGCGAGGTGGACCGCGAGCGCCGCGACCTCTTCCGGTTCGCCGATGCGGCCCATCGGCTGGCGCGCGACGAAGTCGGCCCGCGCCTTCGCCGGGTCGCCGAGCGCCGCGATCCGCTCCTCGAGCGACGGCGAGTTCACCGTCCCCGGGCAGATCGCGTTGCAGCGGATCCCCTGCTTCACGAAGTCGGCCGCGATCGCCTTCGTCATGCCGACGACCGCCGCCTTGGTGGCGCCGTACACGAACCGGTTCGGCGCCCCCTTCAGAGAAGACACGACCGAGGCGACGTGGACGATGCTCCCCCCGCCGCGTTCGAGCATGCCGGGGAGGAACGCCCTCGTGATGCGGAAGGCTCCCTTCACGTTCAGGTCGAACGAGTGGTCCCAGTCCTCGTCGGTGCAGTCGAGGATCGTCCCGTGATGGACGAACCCGGCGCAGTGGAACAGGACGTCGACCGGTGCGACCGCGGCCGTGACCCGGGCGACCTCGGCCGCGTCGGTGACGTCGAGCCGCGCGGCCCGGAAGCGGTCCGTGCCGCCGGCGTCGACGGCCAGCGCGGCGAGCTTCGCCTCGTC
>JBICIB010000454.1:0-10975 GCA_043101415.1 Planctomycetota bacterium JB042
GATCTCAGCCCGCCGGGAAGAACGAGACCCAGGGGTACCAGCCGGCGAACGCCGGGCAGCCGTTGTAGGCGAACCCCTTCGGGTAGTTCAGCGGGGCGACGAGGCAGTCCTGGAACTGACCGTTCACGAGGCGCCGGATCCGCATCTCGAGGTCGGTGAAGAAGCCGTTCTGCCCCTCGGCGGTGTTGACCACGCCGACGTACAGCTCGCCGCGGTGCCACTCGACGGCGAACGGCCGCGCCTCGCCGTTGGTGGCGGTGACGCCGGCCACGGCGGACCAGGCGTTCGTCAGCGTCTTCGTGGCGACGTCGATCTCGAGGACCTCGCGGCTGTTCAGGTTGACGACGTAGAGCGACTTGTCGTCGTCCGAGACGTCGATGCCGCCGAGGCCGACCTTCCCGACCTTGGCGTACGCGTCGACCTCGTAGGAGGCCTGGTCGAAGTTCATCGGGAGGTCGGGCCGCGAGACCGTCCCGACGTTCTGGCCCGGGAGCGAGTTCACGTTCAGCCAGACCGACACGTTCGCCGCCGGGTTCGCCGCGGTCCGCGCGTCCTTCACCTCGTAGATCGCGTCGATGCCGCCCGGGCCGAACCCGGAGTGGCGCTTCAGGAACGTCGCGCCGTACAGCACGTCCGTCGAGCGGGCGTACGCCAGGCCCCAGAGCGCGCCGACGTGCTGGGCGTCCGCGAGGTAGACGTTCGCCGTCGTGTCGAGGCCGGTCGCCTGGTAGTTGAACCGGACCAGCGCCGCGAGCGGGCCGGAGGTCCCGCCGGCGTTCGGGTCGCCGTTGACGTAGCACGGCGACGCCAGCTCGGCCTTCGTCGCGTCGAGGCAGAGCTCGGACGGCTCGATCAGCCCGAGGTCGACGGAGCAGTCCGGGCCGAAGACGTACTGCACCTCGGTCCCGGCGCCGTTCGCGGCCGGCGGCTCGGAGAGCCATCCCGGGACGTCGGTGAACTCGACGCGGAGGCCGGCCGGGTTCGCCACGTTCTGGACCTTCCAGCGGCCGTCCGGCCCGGTCATCGTGCCGGCGACGACCTGGTCGGCGGCGTCGAGGAGGGTGACGATCACGTCGGGCACGCCCGGCTCCCCGGCGTCCGCGACGCCGTTCCCGTCGACGTCGTGCCAGACGAGACCGCCGACCGGGAAGAGCCCGTCCGGGATCCCGTCCTGGTCGCAGTCGATCTCGCACTCGTCCGGGATGCCGTTCGTGTTCACGTCGAAGCTGAAGCCGGACTGGATGTCGCAGACGTCCGCCGACGCGTTGTTGTTGCAGTCCTGCAGGAGGCTCTGGTCGTACGTCACGCTGACGACGCCGGTCTTGCCGGTCACCGGCTGGCCGACGCCGAGCAGGTCGACCGAGAACGCTTGCGCGTGCATCGTCAGCGGGACGGTGCCGATCGCGAAGCACGGGTTGTCCGGGATGCAGATCATCACCCCGTTCGCGGGGACCGGGATCAGCTCGATGTAGGTGGGGGCGCCGATGTCGAGCGACCCGACCTTCGGGTACGGGATCGGGCCGAGGTTCGGGCTCGCGAGGAAGACGATCAGGTCGCCGGGTCGCCCGTTGATGATGAACTGGACCTCCTCGCCGGGGCCGACGAGCGGCTTGTTGACGGTCATCGTGAGCGAACTCGCCGCGGCCGACGACGCGGCGGCGAGCGCGAGGGTGACGGGGATCAGACTCTTCAGCACGGGGGGGCCTCCCACTGGGGTTCCATGAATTGGACTGCCGGCGTCCGCGTCGGGGCGGAGGGCCGGCGCTCGCGGGGCAGGTCGCGAGCTCGGCGCGGACATTCTCCCGACTACGCGTGAAGAGTCCCAGAAGACCTTGGGGGATTCGCCCGAAACGTCGGCCCGCGGGGGCGGATCGGGGCAGACCGTCACGGGAGGAACCGGCGCGGGTCCGCCAGCTTCTCCGGCAGGTAGCGGGTCATCACGGCGTCGAGGCCGTACTTCGCGAACGCCTGCTGCTCCGCGCGGCGGCCGAGCTTCAGGAGGAGCTCCATCGCCGCCTTCCACTCCGGGTGGCCGGTGAAGAACGGGTCGTTCTTCAGCGCGTCCTTCGCCCGCTTCACGTCGACCGGCTTCAGCGGGTGGGTCGGCAGGTCGTAGTCGACGATGTCCTGCGGGGTCACGCCGAGGAAGTGGGTCTGCGGGACGCAGAAGAAGCGGTTCACGTGCGCCGCGTTCCCCGAGCCGACCTTCAGCGTGCGGTAGATGTTGGCGATGCCGTACGGGTCGCAGTCGACGAACGCGTAGACCGGGATCCGCGCCTGGTCGGCGAGGATCCGGACGAACCGGCGGGTGGCGCGGGTCGGGACGCCGCCCATGGAGACGAGGATGCAGTTCTGCTCGCGCCAGAACCCGTGCGCGGCGAGACGTTGGAACATCCCGCCGGTCTCGATGGCCAGCACGAACTCCGCGTCCGTCCGCATCGACAGGTGCTCGACGGAGGACGGGATCGAGTAGGCGCCGGAGCCGAAGCGCGTGCAGTCGATCTCGATCTCCTCGCCGGTGATCGGGTCGCGGTCGAGCACGGTCAGCGCCCCGGCGACGGCGCCGCCGTGCTCGTCGGGGTAGAACCGGAGCTGCTCGCGCGTGACTCCGTGGAGGCTGAACATCGCCTCGATGTCGTCCATGACGGCGTCCGACTCGGTCTGCTCGTCGAACTTCGCCTCGCCCCAGTTCTTGGTGACGTAGTACGCGTCCCGCTTCGTCGCGAAGTCGTCGGTCTCGATCATCTCCTTCGAGAGGGCCATCATCTTCAGCGTCTGCGCGAACGTCTTCACCGTGTTGACGGTGAGCGTCCGGGTCGACCGCTGCCGCCCGATCCGGAAGTAGCCGAGCTTCCGGTCGTACTCGACGTTCGACAGGGAGCGGAGGGGCGTCTTCAGCTCGGGCTTCGCCTTCCGCCGAGCGCGGCCGTGCACCTCGTGGGCGACGTCGCGGATGCACTTCAGCGTCTCGCGGTCCTTCCGCTCGGACAGGTCCCGGTCCGCCGCCCCCTTCGCCGCCTTCCCCTTCCTCCCCGCCGCGGCCTTCTTCTTCGCGGCCTTCTTCTTCGGCGTCGACTTCTTCGGCGTCGACTTCTTCGGCGCCTTCCTCGCGGACGTCTTCTTCGTCGAGGGCTTCGCGCGCGGCGCCTGCTTCTTCGCGGCCTTCCGGGTCGGCTTCTTCCTGGCGGCCATCGTCACATCTTCCGGGACTTCTCGAGGACGTCGCGCAGGTTCGAGACCGCCTTCTCGCGGTCCTTCTCGCTCAGGGCGAGGATGTCCCGCAGCGCGTCGCCGATGTGCGGGATGAACGAGTCGATGTACGAGCGCTTCTTCGCCTCCACCGCCTGCCGCTTCTTGCGGGAGATGTGGTGCGACATCTCGCGGCCGCACTCCTGCAGCGCGAGCTTGATCTCCTTGATGATCTCGGGGTAGTGCGCGATCGCCTCCTTCGACTCGGAGGTGAACGGGACCCAGGCGGACGCGACGTGGATGAACACGATCATCGGTCCGAGCGGCAGGGCGCTGCGCGGCTGGGTGAGCTGGTACTTCCGCCAGTCCGTGCCGACCGCGGCCTTGAAGACCGCGCACGCGGACTGCTGGTACAGCAGGGGGACGCGGTTCGCGAAGCGCATCTGCCGCACCGGGTCCTCGGCGCCCATCGACTCCCCGCCGTACGCGACGCCGACCTCGATCTGGAACGGGTTCCCGCGGTAGACGGTCGGGGCGCGGGTCTTCGCCGCGTAGAAGTCCGCCTCGACCTCCTTCTGGAGGCCGTCGAGGATCAGCTCCTCGCCGATCGGCGAGAGGCAGTCGGTCGGCGGCGCCATCACCTTGACCTGCGACAGCGCGCGGTGGAGGCGCTCGAGCTCGGGGGCCTTCACCGACCGGAGCTTCGTCTTCGGGTCGACGTCGGCCCGGCGGCAGATCTCGTCGGCGACCCGCTTCGAGACCCGCGAGAACTCGGCCTGGAGGAACGACGAGACGCGCTGCGCCGCCGACGCCTTCATCATCTCCAGGAGCATCCCGAGCTCGACGCCGTACGGATGGGGCGCGATCTCCTTCGCCTCGATCGGGAGTTCGGTCGTCGCGCGCTCGTAGACGATCCTCTGCTCGTCGGTCGCGGCGTCGGGCGGGTCGTACACGAGCCGCAGGTGGGGGTTCGCCACCGCGCACTGGAGGAGGAAGTCGTCGACCGACTGCCGCCCGCGCTGGTACCGCCCCTCGAGCGTGATCTCGAGCTGGGTCCCGTGCGCGACGTCGAACTCCTCCTGCTGCTTGTGGTGGAGGACCTCCGGCCGGTTCTTCTTGGTGTCGATCCGGAGCTCGAAGTAGTCGGGCGGCTTGCGGCGGGAGGTTCGCGTCCAGACCCGGATCGGCTTGCCGGTCGTGAGCTGGCCGTACATCCCCGCGGCGGAGATCCCGATCCCCTGCTGGCCGCGCGACTGGCGCAGCCGGTGGAACTTCGAGCCGTACAGGAGCCGGCCGAAGACGTGGGGGACCTGCCGGGCGACGATGCCCGGGCCGTTGTCCCGGACCGTGACGGTGAAGCGGTCGTCCGTCCCCTTCACCGCCTTCAGGGTCACCTCGATGTCCGGGGCGATCCCCGCCTCCTCGCAGGCGTCGAGGGCGTTGTCGACCGCCTCCTTCACCGCGGTCAGCAACGCCTTCTTCGGGTTGTCGAAGCCGAGCAGGTGCCGGTTCTTGGTGAAGAACTCGGAGACCGAGATCTCCCGCTGCCGCTCGGCCATCTGCTGGGCCGACTCGCCACGCCGCGCCGTCGTTCGCCGTCTGGAGCCCATGCGGGGAATCTACGGAGCAGGTCGGGAGGAGAGAAACGGAAACGGCCGGGGACGCCGCGCCGAAATGCGTGTCGGGCGGCGCGACCGAACCCTGCGGCGGGTCTCGGAGGGGCACTGCCCGACGAACTCGCGCCCCGACCCCGAAGGAGGAGTCCTCCATGAAGCTCCGCGCGTCCCGCTCCCTCGTCCTCGCCGCCGTCCTCGTCCCGCTCGGCCGCGGCGCCGACACGGGGACCTCGTGTCGACTCCCGCTCGTCCCGATCGCCGAGGCGGCGGGGTGGGACGGCTACGCCTCCGCCCTCGACGCGAGCGGCCCCGAGCTGCTCGTGAGCGCCCACGGGCTCCGGGCCGCGTACGTCTTCGAGAACGTCGGCGGGAGCTGGGTCGAACGGGCGCGGATCGACGACCCGGCCGGCGCGGCCGCCGGGACGTTCGCGTCGGCGGTGCAGCTCGACGGCGACCGCCTCGCGCTCTCCTCGTCCGCGTTCCTGTCCGCCGGTCCGGTCCACGTCTTCGAGCGGAAGGGGACGACCTGGACGCTCCGCCAGAGCCTGCTCGAGCCGGGCCTCGCCTTCCTCGACCGGTTCGGCGCGTCGCTCGCCCTCGACGGCGATCACCTCCTCGTCGCCGCGAAGGGCCACGACGCCGACGCCGGGGCGGTCTTCGCCTACCGGCGCGATTCGAAGTCGGGGGACTACGGGCTGGTCCAGGTGATCGAGGTCGACGACGGCGGGGCGTTCGGCGCCGACGTCGCGATCGACGGCGACGTGGCGGTGGTCGGCGCGAGCGAGGACGACGAGGCCGGGGTCGACGCCGGCGCGATCTACGTGCTCGAGTGGGCCGAGAAGGGGTGGGAGATCGTGGAGAAGCTCCGTCCGGACGACCTCGGGCTGGTCCCGGCCGCCGGCGACGGGCTCGGCGCGCGGGTGGCGATCGCCGACCCGTACGTCTTCGCCGGGGCGCATCTCGACGACGTCGGCGTCGCGTCGGACGCGGGGTCGGTGGCGGTCGCCGTCCGGGGGCCGAACGGGAAGCTCTCCGGCCACGCCGTGCTGAACGCGCCGCTGATGCAGGACGGCGACCGGTTCGGCGAGGCGCTCGACGCGAGGCGGTCCGGGGACGAGGTGCGCGTGATCGTCGGCGCGCCGAGCGGCGACCTCCTCCCGCTCGACAACAGCGCCGCGCACGTCTTCCGCGCCGGCGTGGCCGGCGGAAAGTGGGAGTTCGTCGCGCGCCTGCGCGAGAACTGCTCCTACCCCGACTATTCGACGTTCGGTGAGGCGGTGGTCCTCACCCCCGACCTGCAACCGCTCGTCGGCGCGCCGGGGCGGCCGCCGTATCCCGATCCGGGCCGGCTGATCCCGTTCTCCACGAACACTCCGGGCGGGTTCCTCTGCCTCTGCCCGTGCGACAACGCCGCCCACGTCGCGGCGTACGGCGAGGGGAAGGCGGGGACGCACGGGGTCCCGACGCTCACCTCGGCCGGCCCGCCCGTCCTCGGCCAGAAGTCCGGCCTCCGGCTGGCGAACGCGCTCCCCGGCGCCCAGCCGCTCCTGTTCACCGGGCTCGGCGCGGCGGAGATCCCGTTCGATGGAGGGGCGCTCCTGGTGAAGAACTCGCTCGTGATCGCGCTCCCGGCGGTCCCGCCGTCCGGCGAGATCGAGATCCCGATCGCGCCGCCGGACGACGCGACGTTCTGCGGCCTCACGCTGCACCACCAGGCGATGTTCGTCGACCCCGCGGCGAGCGGGTTCGTCGGGACCGCGCAGACCGCGGGGCTCTCCCGGACCTTCGGTTCTTGACGCGCCGGCCCGGGCCGCCTCAGCCTGCGATCGGGGAGTCGGGGATCGTCCGGGCGAGCTCGCCGAACCGGACGAGGCCGGCGCGCTCCCGCGCTCCGAACGGGTAGCGCATCACCTCGAGGAGGTACCGCTCCGCGAGGCCGCTCGAGAGGCCGAGCTCGCGGGCGCCGCGGCGGGCGTCCTCGCCGCGGCGCGGACGTCCGTCCTCCCACGCCCGGTCGAGGCGGCGCCGCAGTCGTCCGAGGTCGGCGCCGGGCGAGGTGAGCCAGCCGGCCCAGAGGAACGGGAGACCGGTCGCCTCGGTCCAGGCCGCGCCGAGGTCGAGGACCCGCGCGCCGGTCCGCCCCTCCTCGAGCAGCCGGAGGGCGGCGTCGCCGATCACCAGCGTCGCGTCCGCGCCCGTGCGCGCCGGGTCGGGCGCGACGTCGGCCCGGACGAACGAGACGTCCCTCCGCTCGAGGAAGTGGTGGTAGACCACGCGGGTCAGGGTCGCCGCGGTGAGGCTCGCGCCGTCGAGGGCGACCGTCGCCGCGCGCCGCGGGTCGTCCCGTCCGACCAGGAGCACGGAGAGGACCGGGCCGTCGCTGCCGATGCAGACGTTCTCGATCAGCGGCGCCGCGCCGGGGCGGAGCGCCTCGATCGAAGAGACGAGCGCGGCGTCGAGCGCGCCGTCCGCGAGCCGCTCGGCGAGTCGCGACGGGACCTCCTCGCGGTACCGGACGTCGGGGTCGTCGGCGAGCCCGGCGACGAGCGGGCGGGCGTTCAGGTACGGGACCGATCCGATCCGCAGCGGAGTCAACGGCCGCTCTCCGGCAGGAGCTCCAGCCGCGCCAACGCGGCGAGGAAGGTGTCGGCGAGGCGGGCGTGGCCGCGCGGGTTCGGGTGCGGGTCGGCCGGACTGTTCCGGAGCGAGAGGTCGGAGTCGAACGTCTCGAACGACATGTTCGCGTACGGGACGGCGCGCCGCCGCAGCTCGGCCGCGATCGGCTCGAAGTCGTACAGGTCGGCCACGCCGAGCCGGATCCCCCGGGCGGCCGCCTCCGCGAACGCCTTGGCGTACGCCTCGCCCGCGGCGCGGATGCCGGCCTCCATCGCCGCGAAGCTCTCGCGCATCGTCCGCTCGTCGCCCGGCTTCAGGGCGAAGACGGTCGCGTAGGCGAGGAGGCCGCGGAGGTGGGGGAGCGTCGCGGCGAACAGCCGGCGGCCGGCGGCCCCGGCGCCCCGTTCGTCCGGGCGCGGGCGGCGCGTGAGGGCCATGAGCCGTCGCGCGATCCATCCCTTCTCGGCGACCCGGCTGTCGAACTCTCCCCGCACGTGGGTCACGATCTCGTCCGGGATGAGCTGGACGTCGTTCCAGTTGAACGCGAAGACGACGGCGTCCGGCGCGAGCGCGAGCGCCTTGTCGTGGAACGCGTAGTACTGGTGGTGCGCCTCGTAGCCGGGGACGCCGAGGTTCAGGACCTCGAGGCGCGGGCCGTCCGGGTGCGCGGCGTTGTAGCGCCTCTCGGCGACGTCGGTGAACCGCTCGTCCGCCTCGACCCCCCATCCGAACGTCACGGAGTCCCCGAGCACGACGAGCCGCCAGACCCCGTCCGGCTTCGCGGCCGTCGTGTCGCGGCCGCGGAACCCGAGCGCGTTCGTGCGGTAGGTGGCGCCCGCCTCGACGGTCCGGTCCGGGACGAGCTCCTGGATGTGGAAGCTCCCGGTCGACCGCGCGGCCCACGGGCGGAGCCCGTCGACGTCGAACGCGCGCTTGTGCTCGAAGTGGGAGATCCCGAACGGGTCGACGAGGCCCACGCCGACGTCGACGAGCTTCAGCGTGACCAGGGCGCTCGCGACGACCAGCGCGAGACGGACGGCGAGGCGGCGCGCCCGCGAGGGACCGGCCGGCGGGGGCGGCCGGCCGTTCACGCCACGATCTCTTCGACCTTCACCACGTTGTAGAGCGTGTCGCGCTCGACCGGCTCGAACCCGGCGTCGACGATCAGCCGGATCAGGTCGGCGCGGGCCAGCTCCTGCGGGGTCTGCGCGCCCGCGTCGTGGTAGATCCGCTCCTGGGTCACCGTGCCGTCGATGTCGTCGGCGCCGTAGTTCAGCGCGAGCTGGGCGGTCGGGATCCCGAGCATGATCCAGTACGCCTTGACGTGCGGGACGTTGTCGAGGAACAGCCGAGAGACCGCGATCGTCCGGAGGTCGTCGTGGGCGGTCGGGGCCGGGAGGTCGGCCATCTCGGAGTTGTCCGGGTGGAAGGAGAGCGGGATGAACGTCTGGAACCCGCCGGTCTCGTCCTGCAGCGCGCGGAGCCGCTCCAGGTGATCGACGCGCTCTTCGATCGTCTCGATGTGCCCGTACAGCATCGTGCAGTTCGAGCGGAGGCCGACGCGGTGCGCGGTGCGCGCGATCTCGAGCCATCGCTCGGCGCCGATCTTCAGCGGGAAGATCGCCTGGTGGACCCGGTCGGCGAAGATCTCGGCCCCGCCGCCCGGGAGCGAGTCGAGCCCGGCCTCCTTCAGCTCGAGCAGGACCTGGTCGAGCGGCTTCTTCGCGACGCGCTGGATCTCGTCGATCTCGACCATCGTGAACGCCTTCACGTGGATCGAGGGGCGCGCCTCCTTCACCGCCCGCAGCAGGTCGAGATAGTACCCGTACTCGAGCTTCGGCCAGATGCCGGCGACCATGTGGACCTCGGTCACCGGCTCGTGGAGCTTCTTCCGGATCTCGTCCGCGGCCTCCTCGGGCGACATGCAGTACGCGCCCTCCTGGCCGGGGAGGCGCTGGAACGCGCAGAACTTGCAGAGCTTGTTGCAGAGGTTCGTGTAGTTGACGTGCTGGTTGACGTTGAAGTAGGCGCGGGAGCCGTGGAGGCGGCGGCGCACGACGTCGGCCATCGCGCCGACGAGCGCGAGGTCCTCGTGCTCGAACAGGCGGACCGCGTCGCCGGACGTGAGGCGCTCTCCGGCGTCGACCTTCGCCCAGACGTCGGCGAGGCCGGCCTCGGCGGCGCGGCGGGAGAGCAGCTCGGGGTTCACGTCCTGACCTCCTCCAGCACGTCGGCCGTCGCCGGGCCGCGCTCGTCGATGATGTCGTAGAAGAAGTTCCGGCGGCGCGGCACGAAGCCGGCCTCGCGGATCTGGCGCTCGATCTCCTCGAGCCGGATCAGCTCGAACGTCCCGGCGGCCGAGACGACGTTCTCCTCCATCATCCCGCCGCCGAAGTCGTTCACCCCGAACCGGAGCGACGTCTGCGCCGCCTTGGCGCCCTGGGTGACGTAGCTCGCCTGGAGGTTCGGCACGTTCCGCAGGAGGATGCGCGACAGCGCGACGACCCGGAAGTAGACCGCGGGCGTCGTCTTCCTCGCCTCGAGCGTGACGCCGTGCTGGTTCTGGTAGTTCCAGGCCGCGAACGCGGTGAACCCGCCGGTCTCCGTCTGGAGGTCGCGCAGCCGGAGGAGGTGCTCGACCCGCTCGGCCGGGGTCTCGACGTGGCCGAACATCATCGTCGCCGTCGTCTTCAGCCCCTGCTCGTGGGCGGCGCGCATCACGCCGAGCCACTCGTCGCTCGACGTCTTCTTCGGCGCGATGACGTCCCGGACCCGGTCGACGAGGATCTCGGCGCCGCCGCCGGGGATCGAGTCGAGCCCGGCCGCCTTCAGCCGCGCGATCACGTCCGCCACGTCGCACTTGTCGAGGAGCGAGAGGTGGTGGATCTCCGGCGGGGAGAGCGCGTGCAGGTGGAGGTCGGGGTACCGGGCCTTCAGGTCGGCGAGGAGGTCGCAGTACCAGTCGGTCCGGAGGTGCGGGTGGTGCCCGCCCTGCATCAGCACGAGCACGCCGCCGACCGCGCGGAGCTCGTCGATCTTGCGGTGGATCTCCTCGCGCGGGAGCACGTACGACTCGCCGTCGTTCGGCCGGCGGTAGAACGCGCAGAACGAGCAGTCGGTGATGCAGACGTTCGTCGGGTTGACGTTCCGGTCGACGATGTACGTCACCATCCGCTCGGGATGGAGTTCGCGGCGGACGGCGTCGGCGAGCAGGGAGAGCGTCGGGAGGTCCGCCTCCTCGTGGAGGAGGAGGCCCTCTTCGGCGTCCAGCGGTTCGCCGGCGAGGACCTTCTCGCCGATCGCGTCGATGCGTGGGTGGGTCATGCGGCCTCCGCCCCCGGCGGGAGCGCGTGAACCCAGCATGATAGGGGGAGGGGGGACGAGGTCCAAGCCGCGGCCGGGAAACACCTGCGGCGAACCGTCGCAGCGCGCCCCGGGGCGGCCCGGGGCGCGGGCGGGCCGGCGTCTACTTCCGCGCCTTCCGCTTCGGGGGCTTCGCGGCGTTCTTCTCGAGGAACTCGATCCCGCGCTTCATGGGGCCGTAGACGTTCCCC
>JBICIB010000455.1:0-2593 GCA_043101415.1 Planctomycetota bacterium JB042
AAGGGCGGCGACCGTCCCGTCGGCGTCGGCGGGCCCGCCGTCGGCGGCCAGGCGATACGGGAGGGCTCGGAGCGGCGCGACGTCGAACGGGAGGCGGTTCCCTCCCTCGGCGAACAACAGCACCGTGCTCGCGGCCCGGACGGCGTGTCGGACGCCGAGCTCGTAGAAGACGTTCGCGTTGGCGGTCGTGAGATCGGCGACGGCGTACTCGCACAGGATCAGCCGCTCGAACATCGGCTTGTGGATGACGCCGCCGACCATCTCCTCGTCGGCGCGGAGCGGCTCCATCCTCGCGTCGCGGATCGCCGGCGCGATCAGCTCGTGGTAGACGCGGTCGAAGTCGACCACGCGGCCTCCCGAGTCAGGCTTCCTCCCGAACGGCATGAGCACGAAGCAGAGCGGCTTCGGCATGTCCGACCTCCCGGTGGTGCGAGGACCTCGCGATCGAGCATACCCGGCTCTCAGCGCGCGCCCCGCTCCGACGACCGCGGGGGGCCGGGTCGGCCGGGATCTGCTACGTTCCGGTCGGCCGATCCGGGAGGACGACGATGGGAAGCGAGAACGCGCCGCCGGACCGCTCCGACCGCGCCCGGTGCGCGGAGGAGCTGTTCGAGCGGGACGACCTGTTCGGCGGCCAGGAGCGCTGGTACGACGAGCGCGCCGTCCGGAACAAGCGGTGGACGCAGCGCCTCGGCGTGACGATCGTCCTCGCCGGCGCGGCGACGGCGGTCGTCCAGCTCTGGGCGCCGCCGCCCCCCGGCGAGCCCGACCTCCCCGTCCACTGGTCGGCCGCCGTGACCGCGCTCCTCGGGGCGCTGGTCGTCCTCGCGAAGGGGGTCGAGCGGATCTGGGACCTCGACGGGACGTGGAAGACGTACCGCCTGGCGAGCGAGGCGATGAAGCGCGAGCGCCGCCTCTACCTCACCGCCGCCGGCCCGTACCGCGACCTCGACGACGCCGAGGCGTACCGCGCGCTCGTCGAGCGCCTCGAGCGCGTCATGGACGACGAGGGGAGCGCGTACTGGAGCGCGCGCTCGGCCGGCGAGGAGGAGAAGGGGGAGGGGAAGGGCTGCCGAGCACGATCGTGAGCGCGAAGATCGGCGGCGCCGCGAACCTCCTCGTCGCCACGAGTCACACGCTCGTCGAGCAGGCCGTCTCGATCGCCGCGGTCACTCCCGGCCAGAACCTCCGCGCCGGCGGATCCTTCGGGGGGAGAGAGAACGGCGAGGCCCGTCTGCTCGTGGTGTTCCTCGACGAGTCGCTCGGTCGGTCCCGGCGGTGCCGCATCGGAACGCTCAGATCACGCTCCCCGGCTCGCCGCTGATTCGTCTCCGTCAGCGGGTCCGCTCCCACGCTTCGGCTTCGGCGAGGGCGGGGTCGCCGGGAAAGGACGCGCGCCACCGGTGGTACACCTCGCCGGCCAGGTCGCGCTTCCCGTGGGTGCGGGCCGCGGTCCAGAGGAGCCTGAAACCGAGCTCGTCGTGGGAGAACCCGCGGAGGAGGCGCTCGATCGCGCGGACCGCCTCGTCGGGAGGAGCCGTCGGCTTCTTTCGGAGGGACGCGACCATGACCATGATCAGGCTGGTCCTCGTCGGATCGATCCACGACTCGCGCGAGGCGGCGGCCGCGAACGGGCGCCAGTTGTCCGGATCGTCCGGGTCCAGGAGCACGCGATGGATGCCGGCGCAGTACGCGAGGAAGGCGTCGTCGTTTCGCTCCATCGAGCGGGAGAAGAACTCGAGCGCCTCCCGGCTTCCCTTCCCTCCGAACATCGTGGGCGCGAGTCTTCCCAGGGCGTCGAGCCAGGTCTCGGAGAGGTGGGGGGGGACACGGAACGTCGCCTCGAACGCGCCTCCGGCCTGAAGGGGCCCGCTGGCAAGGAGCGGGGCCAGCTCGCTCATCGCCATCAACCTCTTCAGTCCCCTCGTCCGTTCTGCTTCGAAGACGGCGGCCTGGAGGTCGTGCTCGAGGAACTCGAACGCGTCGCGCAGGAACCGGATAACTCGAACGAGCTGCTGCAGCGTGACGAACACCTCGTCGGGCACGGCCGGATGGTCGCGCTTCGCGTGAGGAGGGAGCGCGGCCTCGAGGATCGTCCGCACGCCGAGCTGGATCGTCTGCGCCGCCGGGTCGTGCGGGTAGAGCCGGCGGAACTCGTTCGCTGCCTCGAGTGCGTCTCGAGGATGTCCTCCGAGGAGCAGGGTGGGGGCGATCATCTCGTTCGCACGCCGATGGCGCGAGTCGAGGCGGAGCGCGGACCTGAGGAACTCGATCTGCGGACGCGCGTCCCTCGACTTCAGGGCCATGGCGTACGCCAGGTCGGCCTCCGACAGCGTCTCGAGCCCGATCGCCTCGTCGATCAGGTGGCCGTCCTCGAACGGCACGACCCTCGACTCCGGCACCTTCGTCCGGTCGGCGCGGTAGAGGAGGACGCGCGCCCGGTGAGCCCCGAGCTCCGACTCCGTCCGCGCGGCGAGCTCGTCGAGGATCCGGCGCGCCTCGTGGACCTTCCCCATCCCCTCCAGCGCGTCGACCTGCGCCAGGCGGATCGCGACCGGATCCGGGTATCCGCGTCGGAGCGCTTCGTCGTACG
>JBICIB010000456.1:0-7362 GCA_043101415.1 Planctomycetota bacterium JB042
CTCTTCCGATCTGTCGGCCAGGGCGCCGGCGACGGCCTCGAGGAGGGTCGCCGAGTCGAACGGCTTCTCGATGAAGCTCTTGGCACCGAGCTCGTTCGCCCGCTCGCGGAAGCTCGAGCGCTTGCTGGCGGTCATGAACAGGAACCGCGTCATCGCCGTGGTCGGGAGGGCCATCATCCGCTCGGCGAGCGTGAAGCCGTTCCCGGCCGGCATCGAGATGTCGAGGATCGCGAGATCCGGCTCGACCTTCACCGCCTCGCGAAGGCCGGCGAGGGCGTCGTGCGCGACGGTGACGTCGTACCCCGCCGCCTTGAGGCGGATCATCAGGGCCCGGCAGATGTCGACATCGTCCTCGACGATCAGCACCTTGCTCATGTCTGCTTCTCCATGGGGTTTCCAACGTCCCTCATCGGCCGGAACGGTCCCGAGGGTTGAGCCGGCTCCGGGTCACGACGCCCGGACCGTGCAGCGCCGACCGATCCGGCCGGCGTCCTCCGGGAACCTCGCGCAACGCCGGTAGGCCTCGATCATGTCGACCACGCCCCGGAGCGAGCTCCCGGCGACGTCCTTCACGATGTACGCGGCGACGTGCAGGTCGAACGAGCGGCGGAGGTCGCGGGGGTCGACCGACGTGCTCAGGACGAACACGACGACGTCGGCGAGGTCGCGATCGCCGCGGATCCTCGCCAGCACGTCCTTGCCGTCCATGTCGGGGAGGTTCAGGTCGAGGATCACGAGGAGCGGCCCCCCCTCGCTCCGGATCTCGCGCAGGACGTCGAGCCCCTCCCGCCCGGACGTCGCCCGGACGATGCGGCTCCCCACGCCGGCCTTCGCCATCTCCCGCTCCACCGCGGCCGCGTCGAAGTCGTCGTCCTCGATCAGGAGGACGGTCAGCCGCTTCTCGCCGAACCTCGAATCCATCGTCATCTCGCACCCCCGACGAGTTCCGCGTGACGGCAGTCCCGCTCCTCGCAATCGGTCGTCGTCGCGGACGCCGGCCAGGTGACCCCGACCCGCGTCCCGCGCTCGCCGTCCTTCGAGTAGATCGACACCCGGCCGCCGTAGCGGTTCACGAGCCGCTGGACCAGGGAGAGGCCGATGCCGCTCCCCTCGACGTCGTCCCGCCGCTTCAGCGTCTTGAACATCTCGAACACCCGCGCGTGGTGCTCCTCGGGGATCCCCGGGCCGTCGTCCTCGACGTCGATCCGGACCCACCCGCCCTCGCGCGCCACGGAGACCCGGACGGACCCGGAGTCGCGGTCGTGGTGCTTGATCGAGTTCCCGACCAGGTTCGAGACGATCTGCTCCAGCGGGAGGCGCGCGCTGCAGACCGGCGTCGGCTCCCCCACGACCTCGACGCGGAACCCGTCCGGCACGCCGAGAAGCTGGACCATCTCGGTGGCGACCGCCGTGACGTCGAGCTCCTGGGACATCAGCTCGGCGCGCCCCGCCCGCGAGTAGAGGAGGAGGTCGTCGAGCAGCTTGTCCATGCGGAGGATCCGGCGCCGCATCATGTCGAGGTGCTTGCGCGACGGCCCGTCGACCCCGCCGAGGTCCTCGTCGATCCACGCGGAGAGGTTCGCGATCGCGCGCAGCGGCGCCTTCAGGTCGTGGGACGCGACGTACGCGAACCCGTCCAGCTCGAGGTTCGACGACTCGAGGTCGTCGATCACCTTCTCGTATCGCTTGGCGAGGCGGCGCGACTCCTCGAGGAGCAGCTCGGTCTCCTCGCTCCGCTCCTTGAACACCTCCGCCGCCCGCGCCATCTCCCCGAGCTCGTCCCCGCGCTCGAGCCCGGGGATCCGAGCGGTGAGGTCTCCCTCGGCGAGTCGGGTCAGCGTCCTCGTCGTCTCCCGGATCGGGCCGACGATCGCGCGGGCGATCATCGCCCCCGCGACCAGGCCGAAGACGATGGTCAGGATCGAGAAGACTCCGCTGAGGCCCTGGAACCGTTCGGCGTCGCCGAGGATCTGGGCGCTCGCCAGCTCGGCGCGGGCGCGGGACGACGCCCGCATCCCGTTCGAGATGCGCAGGAGCTCCTTCGCGTTCCCGGGCATCACCGTGTGGACCAGCCGGAGGTATCCGCGCGTCTCCCGGAACAGGTCGGAGACCGACCGCCGGTACCGCCCGATCTCGGCGACGATCCCCTCCGCCCGGCAGAGCCCGGCGTCGTCCAGCGACGGCACGACCTCGGCGACCGACGCGCTCGCCCGATCGAGGAGGTCCGTCACGTGCTCGAGCCGGCCGGTCTCGAGGAAGGTGAGGTGGCGGTTCGCCTCGGACTGCGCGCTCAGGAACGAGCGGAGACCGCGCCCGAGCGCGACCGCCGCCGCCTCGTCCCCTCGGGCGACCGCGTCGCCCAGGAGGCACTGGAGGTCCGACGCGACCACGGCCGACGTCGGGACCATCCTCTCGCCGACCAGGTCGATCAGGGCCCGCCGGTGACCGACCATCGACTCGAAGCTCTCCCGGTAGTGCTGGAGTCGCTCCCTCATGCAGAGGAGGTTCTCCCGCTGGACGGCGTCGATCTCGGCCGTCGTCGCCCGGACGAGATGGTCCAGCGACTCCTCGTGCAGCGCGCGGGCGCGGTCGGCTCCGGCCGCGTTCCCCGTGTGCGTGTAGCTCAGCACGGCGCTCTGGAGGGACGCGAGGCTCGAGTCGAACCGGGCGAGCACGTCGACCCGTTCCGAGGTCTGGTCGAGCTGTCGGAGGTCGTCCGTCGCCCGCTCGGTGCCGACCAGGGCGAGGAGCGCGATCGAGGCGTGCAGCGCGAGGACGACTCCGAAACCGAGCGCGACGCGGGAGCCGAGCGAGACCGAGCAGCCCATGCCTCCGTTCCGGCTCATGCGATCACGCGGGGAGGGGCGCGGGCGCGCCCGGGCCGGGGACACGGAGGTCGACGAACGCGGGGAGGGCGCCGGCGGGCGCCGGGCGCGTCCCGCTCGCGAGCGACGCGCACGCGTCGGGGATCGGGGGCTTCGGGGAGTGGCGAGCTCGCGCCGAGGGCGCCGAGAGGGGCGCCGCCTCGCCCGACTTCAAGTACGACCTCCGCCTGCCGCGTCCCACCGTCCCGCTCTCCCTCTCTCCCTCTCCGGCGACCGCCGGCGATCCTCTACGTCGGAGGGATCACCACCTCCGAGTCCTGTTCGATCGCCGGGAGCGTGAACCGGAACGTGCTCCCACGTCCGACCTCGCTGTCGACGTCGATCCGACCCCCGTGGAGTTCGACCAGATCGCGGCAGATGTTGAGACCGAGACCGAGTCCCGATTCGAGGACGCTGTCGCCGTTCCCGACCTGAACCAGACGGTCGAAGACGCGGTCCTTCAGCTCCGGCGCGATCCCCTTCCCCGCGTCGCGGACGGCGACCTCGACCCACCCGTCGTCGACCCTCCGGGCGCGGAGCTCGATCCAACCGCCCGGCTCGGTGAACTTCAGCGCGTTGCCGAGGAGGTTGCCGACGATCTGGGCGACCCGCGCCTCGTCGGCGCGGACGGCGGGGAGCCCGTCCTCGACCCGCGAGCGGAGCGCGATGTCCCGCTCGGCCGCGATCGATTCCATCGCCCGCACCGCCTCCTCGAGCAGGTCCTCCACGCGGACCACGCCGAGCTCGAGCGAGAGCTTGCCGGTCTCGAGGCGCGTGATGTCGAGGATGTCGTTCACGTGCAGCGCGACGCGGCCGCAGTTCTGCCGCGCGATCTCGAGGTACTCGCGCTGCTCGTCGTTGATCGGCCCCGCGACGCCGTCGAGGACGAGCGCCACGAACTCCTGGATCGCCGTGAGCGGCGTCTTCAGCTCGTGCGACAGCGTGTGGTAGAAGCTGCGGATCTCGTGGTTCCGTCGCTTCAGCTCCTCGACCGTCCGCTCGAGCTTCTGCCGGGCCTTCGATCGCTCGAGGACCAGGGCCCGCTTCTCCAGCGCGTTCCGGACCGAGCGACGCAGCGCGTCGCGGCTCAGCCTCGCCTTGTCGACGTAGTCCGCCGCGCCGAGCCGGAGCGCCTCGATGGCGACCTCGGTACTCGAGTTCCCGGTCAGCATGATGAGCGCGGCGCCGTGCGGGTGGTCCTTCAGCCGCTGCAACACGTCCAGGCCGGTCATGTCCGGGAGGCTGTGGTCCAGCAGGACGCAGTCCGGCCGTTCGCGGAGGATCGCCTCGATCGCCTCCTCCCCCGACTCGGCGGTGACGAACCGATGGCTCGACGCGTCGTCGTCGAGCATGAATCTGCAGATGTCCCGATCGTCGGGACAGTCGTCGACCACCAGGATCAGGGGCACGCGAGAGCTCCTCCGCTACGACTCGAGGAGAGTCGAGATGACGCGCACGATGCGGGACGACGGCGTCGGCTTGTGGAAGACGCGCCGGACGCTGCACCACTCGTCGAACAGACCGGGGACCTCGTAGTCACGGCGACCGGTCAGGATGACCACCGGCACCTCGAAGACCGCCGGGTGGCTCCGGAGCTGGCGGAGCACGTCGGCCCCCGACAGCTTCGGGAGGCCGAGGTCGAGCACGATCAGGTCGGGCCCGTCGGAGAGCGCCCGCTCCAGGCCCTCGATCCCGTCGAACGCGCTGCTGACCTCGAACCCCTCGTGACGCAATCGGATGCCGAGGAGGTAGTTCAAGGAGGAGTGATCCTCGATGACGAGGACCTTCTTCCGGCCCGTCTCCGGGAGCACCCCGGTCGCGCCCTTCGTCGCCTCCAGCTCCAGCAGCTTCGATCCTTCGTTCCACATGCGTTGCCCATCCCACGTTCGTCGACCCGTCTCCCGATGCCACGGCGGCATCCGGTCGGTCTAGATCGGACGATCGATGCCCCCACTTCAGCGGGAGCCGGGGCGAAATCGGCCTTCGAGGGCCACCCACGATCGGGTCGTCGGTTCCATCGACATTCGCGGCGTTCCGCCTTCAGCGAATCGGCCGGGAAGCGACTTGAGAGAGAAAGACGGGACCCGGGGGAGAGCCCGGGAGAGCCGGCGAGAGGGCGCGCACGCGAAGCGGGGACGATCTCGCGGCGGCGGGGTCGTCGCCGGGGCCGTCGACACCCCTGGAGGCGTCTTGATCCACGCACCGAACTCGGTCAGGCTCAGGGGATCCGAAACCCGCTCCTCCGGGGGCCAACCCGAACCGACGACGGCCATGACGTTCGAAAAGCAGCTCGAGAAGATCCGGACCCAGCCTGGGTTCATCGCCGCCCTCGACCAGAGCGGCGGAAGCACCCCGAAGGCGCTCCGCCTGTACGGAGTCGACGAGAGCGAGTACTCCGGCGACGAGGAGATGTTCCGGAAGGTTCACGAGATGCGGACGCGCATCGTCACCAGCCCGAGCTTCGACGGGGGCCGCATCCTCGGGGCGATCCTGTTCGAGAACACGATGGACCGCGAGATCGGCGGGAAGAAGAGCGCGCGCTACCTCTGGGAGGAGAAGGAGGTCGTCCCGTTCCTGAAGGTCGACAAGGGGCTCGCCGAGGAGAAGGACGGCGTCCAGCTCATGAAGCCGATGCCCGACCTCGACGCGCTCCTCGCCCGCGCGAAGGAGGCCGGCGTCTTCGGCACGAAGATGCGTTCGGTCATCAAGCTCGCGAACGAGGCCGGCATCCGGGCGAACGTGGCGCAGCAGTTCGAGATCGGCGGCCGGATCCTCGCGGCCGGCCTGGTGCCGATCATCGAGCCGGAGGTCGACATCCACTCCCCCGAGAAGGCGAAGGCCGAGCAGCTCCTGAAGGCCGCGCTGCTGGAACACCTCGGGAAGCTCGCGCCCGACCAGAGGGTGATGCTGAAGCTCACCCTCCCCGAGCAGGCCGGCTTCTACTCCGACTGCATCGAGCACCCGAACGTCCTCAAGGTCGTCGCGCTCTCCGGCGGCTACTCGCGCGAGGAGGCGAACGCGAAGCTCGCCGCCAACCACGGCATGGTCGCGAGCTTCTCCCGCGCGCTCTCCGAGGGGCTCGGCGCACGGCAGAGCGACGAGGAGTTCGACCGGATGCTCGACGGTTCGATCGCGAGCATCTTCGAGGCGTCGATGACCTGACGGAGTCCGCGCGCGGCGGCCTCTACGGCAGCAGGTCGACCTTCAGGGCGTTCGAGAGGCCGATGCCGCCGGGGACGCCGGCGTCGGGGTAGGCCGCCTGGAGGTACGCGCTGACCGGGCCGCCGCCGCCGGGGACGCTCGGCAGCAGGATCTGGCCGTCGGCGTCGGTCGGGACGACGAACTCGACCAGCGGCGCCGTCGGGACGAACGTGCCGAGGCCGAGCGGGGTCTGCCCCTGGCCGAGGCCGGCGAAGAAGTGGACGGGCGTGGACGCCGGCGCGCCGGAGAGGAGGAGGTCCGCCTCGCCGCCGGTCTGGAGCGGGTCGCCGCAGAGCGCCAGCGCGGAGTTCCCCGGGCCGCCCGAGCCGAGGTCGGTCTGGCAGACGGTCTGGGCGCGGATCGCGTCGACGTGCTGGATCAGCGCGCGGAGCGACACCTCGGCCGCGGCCTGGGCGGTCGCCCAGGCGATGTTCTTGCCGACGTGGATGTGGCCGGCCGCGACGCACCAGTCGGGGTCGGCCGGCGAGGCGTGGACGCCGCGGTACCAGACCCCGTGGTACGCCATGAACTCCGACAGGAACCCGCCGCCGTCGCCGGTGAAGCAGATGAACGAGTTCAGCCCGGGGAACTGCGCCGCGACGTCGTTCACGATCTGCTGGACCGGCAGCGACGAGCGGCGGAGCGTCCCCGCGGGGACCGACGGGTCGGGCGGCGTCGGCGTCGGCTGCTTCGGGTTGACGTAGTCGTTGATCCAGGACGTCCGGTTGTACTGGTTCATCTCGACCTCCCAGTTGAGGGAGGAGGAGCTCCGGCTGAAGGTGATGATCGCGATCGGCTTCACCGCGTTCGCGATGTTCCAGAAGTCGACCGACGTGTCCTGGTAGTCGACCTCGAGGTCGCCGGTCCCCTTCCCGCAGCTCGTGCAGGTCGGCGGGCTGAACTCGGGGAAGTACGAGTAGACGTCGTAGCCGCGGTTCTCCCAGTTCTGGCCGATCCACCCCTGCGGGTTCTGGACCGGGCTCGGGCTGAAGCGCCGGATCGCCTCGTTCGACGGCGGCCAGTAGCCGGTCAGCAGGATGGACGGGTTCGCGCCGGCCGACACGAAGCTCGGCGGCGCGGCCGGACGCCGCTCGAGCCGCGCCGCGGCCGGGTCGGCCTTCACCAGGCGCTTGGTCGCGGTCCCGCTCTGGGCGCGGAGGTCGGGGGCGGCCACGAGGGCGGCGGCGAGCGCGAGCGACGACGCGACGGCGCGCGAGGAGGGGTGGTCCATGCGGGGCTCCGGATCGGCGGTGGAGAGGGACGGGTTCTCGGCGCGCCGATCGTACCCGAGGCGGAG
>JBICIB010000457.1:0-2500 GCA_043101415.1 Planctomycetota bacterium JB042
AGGTGCTCGGAGTCCGGGGGCGGAACGAGCTCGTCGTGGAGGGGCTCTCCGACGACGGGCTCGCCGCGGTCCGCGCGGCCGTCGCCGGCGCCGGCGGACGGACGGTCGAGACGAGGCCGGCGCGCGAGAGCCTGGTCGACCTGTTCCGCCGGCGCGTGGGACGGGGCGGGGAGGACGCGGAGTGATCGGCGCCCTCGCGCGGGACGCGGTCCGGCTCCTCCTCCGCGGGCGGCCCGTCTTCCTCCTCCTCGCCGTGGCGCTGGTCTGCGGCCTGTTCGTCCGCGCGACCCGGGACGTCGGCGTCGCCCGGCTGAAGGGGGCGGTCCTCCCCGGCGCGGCCCTCGAGACGCTGGCGTCGACCGTCTTCCTGCTGGCGGTCGCGTGGGGCGTGGTCGCCGGGCTCCTCCTCGCGCACGAGGACCGAGCGTCCGGGTTCTTCACCCACCTGGCGGTCCGGCCGGTCGGACGTGCGACGGTCGTGATCGGGAGGCTCGCCGGCCTCTTCCTGGCGACCGTGCTGGCGCTCGTGCCGCTCGGGGCGGTCGTCGCGGTGGTGGCGGGGCTCGGCGAGCGCGACCTGCCGACGCTCCGCGAGCGCGTCCGTCCGACGGCCGTACAGGTCGGTCGCGCGCCGCTCGAGGCGGGGGCGATCGGACACGTCGCGCGCGGGAGCCCGGGACGGTTCGTCTTCGCGCCGGGGACGCGCGCCGACGCGACGCTCCGGCTCCGGCCGAAGATCCCGATCGGCGCCGCGTTCTCCGGACGGATCGCGCTCCGCGTCGACTACCAGCCCGTCTCGGGCGCGTCGCGCACCTGGGAGCCGGAGCCGTTCCGTCCGCTCCGCGAGCTCGTCCTGCACTTCGACGAGGCGCCGGGGGCGGGGTACGCGCTGGTGGTCGAGCCGCGCGACGACACGTTCGTGCTCGAGGTCGATCGCGAGGCGCTGACCGCGATCGGCGGGACGGCGCCGCTCGCGGTCGAACTCGTCCTGGCGAGCCTCCTCGTCCTCGGGGCGGGCTGGATCGCCGCCGCGCTCGCGTTCTTCTTCGGGGTCGGCCTCTCGGCCGGGCCGGCGTCGCTCGCGGCGGCGTTCGTGGCGCTCGTCGCGATGGGGCGGGCGGCGGTCCTCGACATCGTCGCCGGCATCGGCGCGACCGGCGCGGACGGCGGCGACCCGAGCGCGTTCCTCCGGTGGGTCCGCTCGACCCTGACGCACCTCGTCCGTCTCGTCCCGGACCTCGCGCGGTTCAACCCGGCCGCCCGCCTCGGCGAGGGGGAGGCGCTCCCCGCGGCCGACCTCCTCGCGCCCGCGGTCGCGCTCCTCGTGACCGTCGGAGCGGTCGGCCTCCTCACGATCGCCGTCCTGCCGTTCAAGGAGCGGTGACGTGCGGAACCCGTGGATCCTGATGGCCCCGGCCGCGGTCCTCGTCCTCGCGTTCGCGGACCGCGCGGCCGAGCGCGTCGTCCACGGCCACGGCCACGCGCACGACGACGAGTACGTGACGGTCGGGGACGCCGGGGCGCGCCCCCGCCTCCGGGTCCTCCCGACGCTCCGCGCGCTCGTCGTGCAGCTCTGGATGGTCCGCGTCGACGCCGCGATCCGGACCGGCCGGTTCCACCTCGCGCTCCGTCACGTCCGCGAGGCGCTGGCGATCGCGCCCGACCTCCCGTCCGTCCGCATCCGGCTCGCCGACATCCTCGCGTACAACCTTCCCGCGCAGGAGCCCGACCCCGCCCGGCGGCTCGCCTGGATCGGCGAGGGGCTGGCCGTCCTCGAGGAGGGGATCGAGCGCGACCCGTTCGACGCCCGCCTGCACGCCAACCGCGGCCTGCTGCTCCGCTCGCGCGGCGACGTCTACCCCGAGTTCGAGGCGGCGTTCCGCGCCACGACCGGCGCGTCGACGCTCGAGGCCGCCGTCGACGCGTTCGTCCGCGGCGCGGAGTGCGCGCGCGGCGACACCCTCCCGATCCGCTGGGCGAGCATCTATCTCGAGTCGCGCGGCGACGACCGCCTCCGCCGCGCCCGCGCCGGCGACCGGCCCCTCTTCGAAGGCGCCCGCGCGGACTACGCCCGGCAGGCCGACCTCCTCCGCGAACTCCTCGTCCGCTCCCGCCTCGCCCGCCCCCTCCTCGAACGTGATCTGGCCTACGCGGAAGCGAGCGTGGAGCTGGTCGACCGCCTCGCGGCGGGAGCGACGGAGGGAGACGAGCGGGTGGCGGAGCTGGAGGCGGTGAGGGTGACGGTGGTGGAGGAGAGGCAAGGCGAGTTCGGGGAGTTGGAGGGTCGCTGACGGTTGGCGGCGCGGACTTGACGCCGCTGCGCTGGGCTGAGGTCGCTGCGCGAGGCGGTCGACACCGCTGCGCGGGGCCGGGGGCACTGCGCGTGGTGCGTCGGGCCGCTTCGCGGGGGGCCGCTGCGCGCGGGGCGGTGAACGGGTGCGGGAGGGGGTGGGGTGTTCGCTGTCGGCCCGGCCCCTCGGGGAGATCGGAAGAGCACACG
>JBICIB010000458.1:0-7185 GCA_043101415.1 Planctomycetota bacterium JB042
GACGAGCTTCCCCTCGACCTCGTGGCTGCGGCCGGCCCCGAGCGGCGGGGCGCGGCGCGGCCGTTTCACGACGACCCGGTCGCGGGGAAGCTCGTCCGGTACGACGTGTACGTGACCGGAGACTGACCCCCACCGCCGGCGCCGCCGCGCGCCGGCCCGCGGAGACGGAAGAGGCGCCGCACCGAGGGCTCGGCGCGGCGCCACTCGTCAGGGACCGGAACCGCTCAGGGGAGGGTGACCTGGACCCCGTTCGAGACCGAGAAGCCGAGCCCGGTCGTCCCGTCGCCGCAGAACGCCTGCAGCGTGAACGCGCCGGACGGGAGGCTCGCCGGGAGGGTCGCCGGCAGGCTGACGCTGCCGTTGCCGTTCCCCGAGCCGCCGAGCGGCACGATGATGGCGACGGGCGAGACCCCGGTCAGCAGGAGGTCGCAGCCGCTGCCGAGCGGCGTCGAGCCCTGGCCCGTGCCGAGCAGGATCGCGGCCATCGCGCCGCCCACGCCGCCCGCGATGTCGACGGAGACCGACGCGCTCGGGGCCGGGCAGCCGTTGAACGCGAGGGACGGGACGAACCCGCCGGCGCCCGCGCAGCCCGCGCCGTACTCGGTGACGAGGTTGCAGACCTCGACGTTCTCGCAGATCGAGCGGATCGAGCCCGCGCCCGAGATGTTCCCGACCAGCGTCGTGCCGGCGGTCGTCGTGTCGAGCGTGTACAGGTCGGACGTCTGGCGCGAGAAGATGTGGACCGAACCCGAGCCGAGGTCGGACGCCAGGCCGATGCCGAGCGTCAGGTCGACGCCGCTCGTGTTCCCGACCGCGGTCGAGAGCGCCGCGTCGATCTGGTCGATCTTGATCAGGATGCCGGACGTCGCCGAGTTCAGGATGACCGAGAAGAGGTCGCCGTTCCCGTCGAACGCCAGGCCGGCCATGTTCCCGCCCGTGTTGCCGTGGGGGGTGACGGCGCCGGTCGCGATGTTCACCTCCTCGACGATGACGTTGAACGACAGGCTGACGAAGCCGGCGACCCAGATCGAGTTCCCGGACGGGTCGACCGCGATCCCGACCGTCCCCGCCGTCCCCGACGAGATGGTGTGGAGCAGCGTCGCCGCGTTCGTGTTCTCGTCGATCGAGTAGAGGCCGTAGCCCGTGATCGCGCCCGGCCCGATCGCGTAGAGCGTGCCGTCGGTCGGCGAGCGGGCGATGCTGCCGAAGCCGAAGAACGGGGCGCCGGAGATCGAGCCGAGGTTCGTCGCCGTGCCGGCGGCGCTGCTGATGCCGTAGAGGTCACCCGCGACGGGGTCGATCCCCGTGAAGTCGGCGACCGCCGGGAGGTTCTCGGCGAGGGTGTTGATCGAGCCCGCGCCCGCGATGTTCGAGACCAGCGCCGTGGCGGCGGTCGTCGTGTCGAGCGTGTAAAGGTCGGACGTCTGGCGCGAGAAGATGTGCACCGTGCCCGAGCCGAGGTCGGAGGTCAGGCCGATGCCGATCGTCAGGTCGACGCCGCTCGTGTTCCCGACCGCGGTCGAGAGCGCCGCGTCGATCTGGTCGATCTTGATCAGGATGCCGGACGTCGCCGCGTTCAGGATGACCGTGAACAGGTCACCGTTCCCGTCGAACGCCAGACCCGCCATGTTCCCGGCGGTGCTGCCGTGGGAAGTGACGGCGCCGGTCGCGATGTTCACCTCCTCGACGAGGACGTTGAACGAGAGGCTGACGAACCCGGCGACCCAGATCGAGTTCCCGGACGGGTCGACCGCGATCCCGACCGTCCCCGCCGTCCCCGACGAGACGTTGTGGAGCAGCGTCGCCGCGTTCGTGTTCTCGTCGATCGAGTAGAGGCCGTAACCGGAGATCGGGCCCGGCGCGATCGCGTAGAGCGTGCCGTCGGTCGGCGAGCGGGCGATGCTGCCGAAGCCGAAGAACGGGGCGCCGGAGACGGCGCCGAGGCTCGTCGCGGTCCCCGCGCCCGAGTCGACGTCGTAGAGCGTGGCGGTGGTCGAGTCGAGGCCGGTGAAGTCGCCGGCCGCGGACGAGCCGGCGAAGGCGAGAGCCAGCGCGGCGCCGCCGAGGATCGCCGAGAGGTTTCGGATCGAGGTCTGCATTCGGAGGACTCCGAGGGGGTTGGGATGGTCGGGAAGACGCGGTGCGCGGACGGCAAGAGCTCCCGCGGGCACACTCCATCTTCCGCCGATCGCCGGGTTTTCGTGGTGGACGAACTCCCAGCATTCGAGGAAGATCGCCACAAACCCCTGGATCATCGAGGGATGCGACGCACCCAATTCGAAGGAACGACCGCCGTGTCCCCACGCAACATCGAGATCCTGGCGTACGAGGAGACGCCCCTCGGCCTCCTCTGTCTGCGACGTCGAGAGCTCCTCTCGGCGCCCGGGACCTTCCTGACCGAGGTGACGCTCGACCACGAGTACCTCATGGGGAGCCTCCACACCGACTCCGAGCGGGCGCTGGCCCGGACCGGGGTCGAATGGCACGGCGGCCGTGACCTGCGGGTCCTGATCGGCGGGCTGGGGCTCGGGTACACGGCCCGCGAGGTCCTCTCCTCCGACCGGGTCGCCGCCGTCGAGGTGATCGAGCTGCTCGGCCCGGTGATCGGCTGGCTCGAGGCCGACCGGTTCCCCCTCGCCGCCGAGCTGAAGGCCGATCCGCGCCTCTCCGTCCGGGAGGGGGACGTCTACGGCGCGCTGGCGGAGCCGCCGACCGAACGGTTCGACGTGGTGCTGATCGATGTCGACCACTCTCCGGACGAACGGCTCGGCGCCGCGGGTCCCGACTTCTACCGGGAGGACGGGCTCTCCCGCGCGCGCCGCCACCTGCTCCCCGGGGGGGTCCTCGGCGTCTGGTCGTACGCCGAGAGCTCCGATTTCGAACGCGCCCTCCGGCGGACGTTCGACGAGGTGCGCGTCGAGCCGGTCACCTTCCGGAACCTCCTGGTCGACGAGGAGCGGACCGACTGGCTCTTCTTCGCGCGCTGACCGCGCCCGGCCGGAGTCAGCGGTCCGGTTCGTGCGACCACTCGCTCCCCATGTCGTCGTCGGTGATCGGACGCCGCGACGCGGTCCGGGCCCGGAGCGCTCGGTCCCCCTCGGCCGCCTCGAACTCGCGCACGATCGCCCCGACGCGAGCCGCCGCCACGGGATCGTCCGCATCGAGCAAGCGCCGCCCGTCGAGGGCCGTCCGCTCGAGCGCCGCTCGCAGCCGGGTCGCGTCCGGAACGAGCGGGTGGTCGCTCGCGGCCACGAAGTTCCGGAAGCGGAACACGTGGGGGAAGACCGCCGCCGCCGTCGCCTGAGCGCGCGGCGAGTCGGTGGTGTTGTAGTACAGGAATCCGCCCGGGCGGAGATGACGCCGCGCCTCCTCGAGGAACTCGACGGAGAGGAGGCGCGAGACGTGCGCCCGCCAGTGGAAGGTCGTGTTCATCACGATCGCGTCGAACCGGCGCTCGGGGTGGCGCGCCAGCCAACGTCGCCCGTCGTCGACCTCGATCGCGACGCCGCGGGCGTCCAGGAGCGACGCCGCGAAGTCGCGCTCGGCGATCAGCCGGAGGTATCCGCGGTCGATCTCCACGACCGTCAGCCGTTCGACCCCGTCGAACGCCGCGATCACGCGCGCCCACGAGCCGGAGGAGAGCCCGATCAGGAGGACGTCCCGCGGCGCGGGGTGCAACGCCGGGAGGGCGAAGGCGCGCACGATGCCGTTCGGGTCGTCGACGAGGTCGGTCGAGAGCGCGCCGTCGTACATCCCCCCGCCGTAGACGTCGCCGTCGCCGGTCACCGCGATCACGCCGCCCCGCCCCTCGACGATCCTCTCCAGCGGCGGATGGCCGCCGACGTGCCGGGTGAAGAGGAGCCGGTCCCAGAACCCGTCGAACAGGACCGGCCTCGCCGCGAGGAGCAGCAGCAGCGTCGCCGCCGACGCGAGCACGCCTCTCCTCCGGGAACGGACCTCGGTCGCGGTCGCGAACCGGACCGCCGCGGCCACGGCGAGCCCGACGCCGGCGAGCAGGAGCACGATCCCCGAGAGCGGGAGGTGCTCCATCAGCACGAACCCGGTCGCGAGGCTGCCGGCGACGGCGCCGAGGACGTTCGCGAGGACGATCCGGCCGACGCCCGCCCCCGCCGCGCCGTCCGCCGCCACGCCGAGGTGCCCGAGCAGCGGGAGCTGGACGCCGAGCAGCGCCGCCCCGATCAGCACCGCCGGAAGGGTGAGCGCGACGTGGACGACCGGCGCGAGCCACGACACCAGCGGGACGAGCAGGAAGCCGGCCACCGCCGCCGCCGCGACCAGCCGGGCGAAGGTCGCCCACGCCGCCCCGCGTTCGACGTCGTCGCGGCACGCCCCCCGGACGACGAGCGCGCCGACCGCGAGCCCGGCGAGGAACATCCCGAGCACCAGCGCGAAGCCGGCCGCGAGCCCGCCGGTGGCGAACGAGTAGACGCGGAACCAGACGATCTCGTGGGAGAGCGAGACCGCGCCGCCCGCGAACGCGAGCGCGAGCACGCCGGCCGTCGGTCCGCGACCCGGCCGCGCCGCCGGCGCCGAGGCCGCCGCCGTCGTCGCGCGCCGGTCGATCGCCGCCCACGCCAGGGCGAGCGCGCCGACCGACAGGTTCACCGCCGCCGCGATCCGGACCGAGGCCGCCGCGCCGAACGTCTCGAACAGGAAGAACGCCCCGACCAGGCACGCCGCCGCCGACCCGACGGTGTTCACGAACAGGAGGAGCCCGACCGACCGTCCGACGTTCCGCGACCGACGGACGAGGTGCGCGACGAGCAGCGGGAGCGTCGCCCCCATCAGCACGGTCGGCACGGCCACGAGGGCGAACGTCACGGCCGCGGTCGCCACCGGACCGGCCTGCAGGGTCGCCGCGCCGACGCGATCGAACACCGCCAGCGACCAGAAGCCGTAGGCGCCGATCGCGAGTTCGGCGAGGGCGAACAGGAGGAGCGGCCGGCGCGCGCGCCGCGACACGGCGCCGCCGACCGACCCGCCGATCCCGAGCCCGAGCAGGAACGCCGCCACGACGACCGCGACCGCCTCGACGTGGATCCCGTAGATCGCGTAGAGCGCCCGCTGCCACAGGAGCTGGTAGACGATCGCCGGCGCGCCCGAGACGAGGACGAGGAGCCCGACGAGGGCGACGCCGAGCCCGCCCCCGCCGGCCGGGGAAGGGACGTCGTCAGGCGGAGAGCGGCGCGAGTCCATGGCGTTCCCGGAGTCGGTCGTATCCCGCGTCGATCGCGCGCGCGAGCCGCCACGCCGCCCCCGCGACGATCCCCCCCGCCAGCACGTCGGCGCCGTAGTGCTTCCCGAAGTAGAAGACCGCGACCAACACCCCGATCCCGAACGGCAGGTAGAGCCAGAAGACGAACCGCCGGTACCGCCACGCCGCGAGGAGGAGGATCGCGGTCCACGCGGTGTGCAGGGACGGGAAGCAGTCGCGGGTCGCGTCGCCGCGGACCGCCTCCATCGCCACCATCAGCGCGCTGCCGTCCCCCGCCGTCCGCGCGTACAGCTCGGGGAACGCGACGTGAGGGCCGACGACCGGGACCAGGACGTACCCCAGATACCCGACGAAGCTCGCGAGGCTGATCGAGAGCATCAGGTGACGGAAACCGCGGACGTCGCCGAGCGCGAACAGGAGGCAGGCGAGGAGCGGCGCCGCGTACATGTAGCTCGAGTACGACGCGACGCAGAACGCGTCGATCCACCCGTCGAACCACGGCCCGTCCAGCCGCGCCCGCACCCACGCGAACGGATCGACCCCGAACACCGCCCGGTCGAGCGCGAGGAGAGGCGCGTCGTACAGCACGCCCGGCCGGAGCTCGGCGACGAGGTCGCGCAGGAGCGAGTAGATCGCGAAGCAGACCAGGAACGGGGCGTATCCGCGGGCGGCGGCGAGCGCGACCTTCGACGTGTCGACGAAGCCGAACCGCCGGGGCGCGCCGTCCGGCCCGGCGAACAGCGCCTCGGCGACCCTCTTCGGGAGCGACGACTCCCCCGCCGCCACCGGCCGCCCCCACCAGTCGCGCAGCGGCCGGAAGACCGGGGTCCGGAGGAGGACCGAGAGCACGAACGCGCCGCCGAAGATCCAGAGCGCGAAGTACCAGAACAGCCCGAATTCGCCCCCCTCGACGGTCAGCTCCCGGGCGACCCGGTCCGCCACGTCGCCCGGTCCGAGCGCGCCCTCCCCGCCGTGGAGCGCGAGCAGCACGACGAGGAACGGCAGGAGGAGCCACTCCTCCGGCCGCACGATGAGCAGGACCTTCGCCATCCCGCGAAGATAGCGGCTTCCCTGCCGCGCCGGATCGCCTCGCGAGGTTCCGGAGCGCGCCGGACGCGGCCGCCTCGATCCGGTTCGGGCCGAACCGTTCAGGGGAGCGTGACGGGGACGACCTGGTCGGCGCCGCCGTGCTGGATCGTGACCGTCTCCGCCGCGCCGCCCCGCTCGATGCGCGCGGTGTAGGTCCCCGGCTCGAGCGAGCCGAGCGCGACCGTCCCCGGGGTCCCTCCCAGCACGACCTCGCTCAGCGCGTCGCCGATCGTCACGAAGCGGGTCAGCTCCGTGCCGTCCGGTCCGAACAGCCGCACCGACGCGCCGACGACCGCCGCGCCGCCGGAGTCCCGGAGCTCGAGCGTCAGGGCCGCTCCGTCGCGCAACGTGACGTCCCGCACCGTCTCCTCCGCCTCCCGGATCCGCACGCCGGACTCGATCGCCGGCGCGAGACCCGGCGCCTTCACCACCAGCACGTATCGATCGGGGTCGAGGCCGTTCGCGTGATACGCGCCCGTCTCGTCGCTCAGGATCTCGCCGAAGTGACGCTCCGAAGGGCCGCCGGCCGGGACGAGGAAGACGGTCGCCGCCGCCACCGCGTTCCCGTCGCGGTCGACGACGCGGCCGGCGAGCATCCCGCCGGGTTGGAGGCGGAAGTCGACGCGCGCGAGGAGTTCGCCGTCCCGGACCTCGACCTCCGTCGGCTCGGAACGCCGGTGTCCGCTCCCGCCGAACCCGAACATCCCCGGGCCGCCGGCGACGGCGCGGTACCGCCCGGGCCGCAGTCCGCTGACGCGGTACCTCCCCTCGGCGTCGGTGAAGACGTCGGCCACCCGCCGCGAGCCGGCGGCGCGGCTGACGGCGTCGATCTTCACCCCCTCGTCGAGCGCGTCGACGGC
>JBICIB010000459.1:0-14478 GCA_043101415.1 Planctomycetota bacterium JB042
GGGGAGGTGTCTCCGACCCGCTCACGTCCTCGCGCGATGCGTCGGGCGTGATCTCCGCTCGGTTTCGAGTCGCGCTGCGGGGTCGCTCTCGGAGTAGCCTCCCCGTCTCGTCCTCCGCCTCGCCCGCTTCGGACTTCTTCACCCGATTCCTTTGTTGGGTGAGGGGGAATGCGGAGAGGACCGATGGATGCGCTGGCGCGGGGGTCCGAAGTCGACGACATCCTTCCGCGTGAGCGCCCTCTCCCTTGCTCTCCCCTGCTCTCCCTTGCTCTCGTTGCTCCCCTATACGATTTGCTCGAACGTCACTTCCCCCAGCTCTTCCCGATGCTGGAGCCTCGCCGCCGTCACGGCGTTCGAGAGGAGCGTCGCCACGGTGACCGGGCCGACGCCGCCGGGGACGGGGGTGAGGTGGCCGGCGACCGGCGAGGCGCTCTCGAAGTCGACGTCGCCGACGACCCGCTGCTTCGGGGAGCCGGACTCGTCGTAGACCGGGTGGCCGGCCTCGTCGAGGAGGGGGACCTGGTTGATGCCGATGTCGACCACGACGGCGCCGGGCTTCAGCATGTCGCCGGTCACGAGGCCGGGCTTGCCGACCGCGACGAAGACGGCGTCCTTGTCGCGGGTGTGCTCGGCGAGGTCCTGGGTGGCGACGTGGCAGACGGTGACCGTCGCCTCGAGGTTCAGGAGGAGGAAGGCGATCGGCTTGCCGACGATCTCGCTGTGGCCGATGACGACGGCGTCCATGCCGCGGGGGGAGCGGCCCGTCGACAGGAGGAGGCGGATCGAGGCGAGGGCGGTGCACGGGACGAGCTTCGGCTCGCCGATCACGATGAACCCCATGTTCGCCGGGTTCAGCCCCTCGACGTCCTTGTCCGGATGGATCTTCGACTGCAGGCGGCGGGTGTTCAGGCCGGCGGGGAGGGGGCGCTGGAGGACGACGCCGGTGACCGACTCGTCGGCGTTCAGCTCGAGCAGGAACCGGGCGATCTCGTCCTCCGGGGTCGCCGCGTCGAGGTGGACGTGCTGGAAGGCGATCCCGACGCCCTCCGCGCTGCGGCGCTGGTTCCGGATGTAGAGGGCGGACGCCGGGTTCTCGCCGACGTCGACCGAGACGAGCTTGATCGGGGGGATCCGATCGGCGAGCGAGGCGACCTCGCGGGTGACGCGGTCGCGAATCGTCCGGCCGAGCGCGCGGCCATCGAGCAACTTGGCGGTCAAGGTCGACTCCCCGGCGTTCCGATGGCAGGAGGATAGCGGCGGATCGGTTCGGGGTCACGTCGCTTGCGGGATCCCGTGCCCCGATCTATCATCGGGTCCGGCGACGGTTTAGCACGCCCGCCACCGCCCGAATCGCTCCCCCGACCCTCGTCCGATGACGCGACCGACCTGGTACCAGGACGAACCGGAACGCTCGTTCCGGATCACGCCGCTCTCGCACTGGCGGGGCGTCGACCTCCTCATGTTGGTCCTGGCGGTCTTCCAGGTCCTCGTCCTCTTCTTCCACGTCGACCGGTTCCTGATGCTCCAGCCGGAGCACCTGGCGAACCCGCTCCGCTGGTACGAGCTCGTCACCTACGCGCTGGTCCACAGCCGGACCGACATCTTCCACCTCCTGTTCAACCTGCTCTTCCTCTACTTCTTCGGGAGGCAGGTCGAGGCGGGGATCGGGGGGCGGACGGCGTTCTTCCGGTTCGCCCTCGCGGCGGCGCTGGTGAGCTCGGTGACCTACCTGGTCGTGGAGGTGATCCGGTTCGGGGCGGCGTTCCCGATGCTCGGCGCCTCCGGGATCGCGTACGCCTGCCTCGTCGCCTTCGCCACCCTGATGCCGCAGGCGGAGGTGGTCGTCCTCTTCGTCCCGGTCCGGGCGTGGGTCCTGGCGTCGATCCTGATGATGATCGCGCTCTACACCTCGGCCGTGTCGAACTTCACGGGCGTGGCGCACCTCGCCCACCTCGGGGGAGGGGCGTTCGGCTTCGTGTACGTCCGCTACCGGAATTCGTTCGGGTCGATCGTCGAGCGGGCGCGGCAGCAACGCCGTGAGAATCGCCGCGAGAAGGACGTCGACCGACGCCGCGAGATGGACCGGATCCTGGAGAAGATCAGCCGCGAGGGGCTGAACAGCCTCACCCGGGCCGAGCGACGGTTCCTCGACTCCGCGTCGAAGGACCTCCGCAACCGGCGCTGAACGTCGCCGTTCGCCCCGCCCGGGTCGGTAAGTCCCTGCCGCCAAGCGACTTGATTGACGATTCGAGGGTGGCTACCTACGATCGTCACTCCGTTCGACTCGCTGATGCAGAACCCCGGGAAGCCGACCATGAAGCTCGGATCGCTCCGTCTCGCCGTCACGCTCCTGTGGACGGCGCTCCTCGCCGTCGACGCCGCCGCGCAGTTCACCGAGGAGCAGCGGAAGGTGTACGACGCGCTGCTGGAGGCGCAGGAGCTGAACGACGTCCGGGCGATGGAGAAGATCGCCAAGCGCGATCGCGAGGCGGTCGAGGGGATCTACGACGTCCTCGAGGGGCAGATGGCGTACTCCGACTCGATCGACGGGTGGGAGGAGATCAAGCAGCTCGCGACGATGCTCGACCAGGCGAACGGAGGGAACGCCTGGACCGTCCGCATGGGGTTCGTCTCGAAGATGTCGATGGAACAGCGCCAGAAGCGGGCGGAGCTGCGGTCGATGTACGGCGGGCTCCGAGGCCAGCTGGCGCAGGCGTCGGAGAAGCGGAACAAGGTGGCGCTGAAGGAGCTCGCGGAGCAGATCGTCGGCCTCGCGGATCAGTTCCGCGAGCTCGGCGACCCGGAGTACGAGGCGTACTGCCTCGTCGTCGTCGCGAACGCGCTGAAGGACAACGACCAGCAGCTCGACGCGGTGAAGCTGTACGACCGCGCCGACCAGGTGTTCACGCGGGCCGGGTACCAGAACCACTCGTACCACGGTCAGGTGAAGGCGATCCGCGACTCGCTGAAGAAGGAGGGGTACGACCCCGACGCGAAGCCCGGGGAGACGTCGGTCCCCGCCGGCAACACGTCGACGTCCTGGGCGAAGGACGCGGAGGGGAAGCGCTACTCCGACCCGATCCCGATGCGCCTCCACGTCGACGAGAAGCTGCCGACGAAGTTCGTGACCCCGTCCGCCCGATCGTCCGGCAACACGGCGCGGTGGAAGTTCTTCGTCCTGAACGGCAACGGCCCGGCGCCGTTCTCCGGCAACTTCACCCCGCTCTCGACCCGCTTCAAGGTCAAGCGGGACGGCGTGAGGATGGCGTACCAGATCGACGGCTCCGACGACTGGGAGGAGTTCAAGTGCATCGCCAAGCCGAACATCGTCGAGATGGAGAAGGAGGTCACCACGACGAACGGGACGGTCGAGCTGGAGTACGCCTGGCTCGCGGCGAGCGGCGGCAGCCAGGAGAGCCGGTTCGGGATGTCGATCAACGCCAGCCCGCAGATGGACAGCATCGCGGTCCGGTACCACTCCGCCTGCTACCTGAAGGGGAAGGTCCTCGGCGAGGACCTGATCCTGATCGACGACAACACGTCGGGGACGTTCGGTGACCGCCCCGAGCTGATCGACAACACGTCGACGGTGCAGCCGAGCTACGTCGCGACCGACGCCATGATCGTCGGGCGCTCGAAGGTGGCGGCGCCGTTCACCGAGTTCATGGAGTCGGACGGCGCCTTCTACCGGATCAAGATCCAGGAGGACTACTCGATCCGGACGCGCAAGCTCGACGTCGACACCGCCAAGGTGAAGCTGAAGTACGAGGGGCGCGTCAAGCCGCAGATCGTGGTGATCGAGGAGCGGCGCGAGTTCATCGGCGCGTTCTTCCCGATCGAGGAGCGGAACTGGACCACGGTCCCGGTGGGGGAGTACCGCCTGTCGTACGGGATCATCCGGAAGGGGAAGGGGAACAACGAGCAGAGCTGCACCATCCTCCCCGGCCGGACGACCTCGTTCCGTCTCGAGAAGGACCAGGAGCACGTCGTCGAGCTCGGCGGGCCGTACACCTTCGACTTCGAGCACGAACAGCTCCCGGACGGGAACGTGAAGGTGATCGGCAAGTCGGTCGTCGCGTACGGTGCGAACGGCGAGCTGTACCACCGCTTCTGGGACGATCCGCCGATCCCGGACAAGGTCTGGGCGCGCGTGAAGGGCGGCGGCGGCGGCGGCAAGCCGGAGGGGATGGAGCGCGCGGTCTTCGAGGACTACCAGAAGGACCAGCTCTGCGTCTGGGGCCCGCTCGACCTGGTGCTGAAGGGGAGCCCGGACAAGAGCTACGAGGTCCGCATGGAGCTGAAGAAGCACTCGCTCCTGAACGCCCCGATCAAGTCCGACTGGAAGTGAGCGGGGCCGCGCGCCCCCCTCTTCCGACCCGAGACCTCCGACCCAGCGGAACGAGAAGGACCCCATGCTCGATCTCCGGTTCATCCGCGAGAACGCGGACAAGGTGCGCGCCGGCGCGCGGAAGAAGCGCATCGAGGTCGACCTCGACCGCCTCCTGGAGCTCGACGCGGAGGTCCGTCGGATCTCGACGCGGGCCGACGAGATCCGGTCCGAGCTGAACGCGCGGCAGAAGGAGATCTCGACCCTCCCCCCGGAGGAGCGGAAGGGGGCGGCGGCGGCGCTCGGGCCGCTGAAGGCCGAGCTGAAGGAGGCGGACGGGCGCCTCCAGGAGCTCCGTCCCGCGTTGAAGGCGCTGCACCTGAGCGTCCCGAACGTCCCCGCCGACGAGGTCCCCGAGGGGGCGTCCGACGCCGACAACGTCGAGATCCGTCGGGAGGGCGAGGTCCCGACGTTCGACTTCGAACCGAAGGACCACCTCGAGCTCGGCGAGTCGCTCGGCCTGATCGACATCGAGCGGGGGGTGAAGATCGCGGGGAGCCGCAACTACCTCCTGACCGGCATGGGCGCGCGGCTCGAGCGCGCGGTGCTGAGCCTCGCGCTCGACCTGATGATCGAGCGCGGCTACGTCCCGCTCTCCGTCCCGGTCCTCGTGAAGTACCCGGCGATGGAGGGGACGGCGTACTTCCCGGGCGGGGAGGACCAGGCGTACCAGTGCGAGAAGGACGACCTCTACCTCGTCGGGACGGCCGAGGTCCCGGTGACGTCGTTCCACTCCGACGAGATCCTCGCCGCCGGCGACCTCCCGAAGAAGTACGTCGCGTGGTCGTACTGCTTCCGCCGCGAGGCGGGTGCGGCGGGGAAGGACACGCGCGGCCTCTACCGGATCCACCAGTTCCAGAAGGTCGAGCAGGTCGTCGTCTGCGAGGCGGACCGGGACGCCTCGGACGTCTTCCACCGGGAGATCCTGCAGAACTCCGAGGACCTCCTCGCCCGCCTCGAGCTGCCGTACCGGGTGGTCGACGTCTGCGGCGGCGACCTCGGGATGCCGCAGATCCGGAAGTACGACATCGAGACCTGGATGCCGTCGCGCGGCGGCTACGGCGAGACGCACTCCGCGTCGTGCTTCCACGACTATCAGGCGCGCCGGCTCAAGCTCCGGTACAAGGACGCCGAGAAGAAGACGCGGTTCTGCTACACGCTGAACAACACGGTCGCGGCGTCCCCGCGCATCCTGATCCCGCTCCTCGAGTGCCACCAGCGGGCGGACGGGTCGATCCGGATCCCCGAGGCGCTCCGGCCGTACCTCGGGGGGCAGGAGGCGATCCCCGCCCCGTGAGGGGACGGGGGTAGGGGGACGGGGGAGCGGGCGGCTACTTCTTCCCCTTCTTCCCCTTGGTGCCGCCCTTGCCCGCGGCCGGGCCGCCCTTCTTCCCGCCGCCGCCCTGACCGTTCGAGCCCGAGCCCTGCCCCGGCCCGCCGCTGCCGCCGCCCGAGCCGAACAGGTCGTTGAAGCCGCCCGAGCCGCCGCCGCTCCCGAACGCGTCGGACGCTCCGCCGGCCCCGCCGGCGCCGCCGCCGGCGTCCGGTCCGCCCGGCCCCGCGCCGGCGCCGAGCCCCTGCTCGTACTCCTCGGGGGGGACCGGGACCGCGGGGCGGACGGCGACCGCGTACTTCGAGTCCTGCGGGAACGTGATCCAGCGCTTGAACGAATAGGTCCGACGCGCGAGCTCGTCCGCGTCGACCGACACGCCGACCTGACGCGGCTCGACCTCGAGCGAGAGCGAGATCTCGAGCGCCTTCGGCAGCCCCTGCCGCTCCTTCGGGTCCCACTCGTCGATCTCCTCGGCCTCCTCGCCGAGGGTGTCGTAGTACTTGACGTCGAACTGGGTCACCCGCCGGTAGAGCGGCGTCCCCTTGCCGCCCTCGAGCGGCTCGTCGTCGACGAAGTAGTCCTCGCGGCGCCAGAGGACCATGAAGTCGTTGTTCGCCTCGTTCCGGGTGACGACGTACCCGATCTCGTTGACGTTGGCGTAGACCGCCTTGTCGTGGGTGATCAGCGGGCTGGTCGACGGCCCCTGCGCGACGAACATGATCCGGTCGGCGTCGCGGCCGTAGTCCTTCCCGTCCTCCCCGACCAGCACGTGGCCGTGGTCGACGTTGTAGATGAAGAGCTGGCGGATGTCGCGCTCGATGGTGTCGAGCAGGAGCGGGCCGATGCGCGAGCCCATGACCCGGAGCTCGAGCTGTTTCTTCGCTCGGATCGTCCCGAACAGCACGGTGTAGATCGTCGCCATGATGACGCCGATCAGGGCGAGCGTCACCGTCAGCTCGATCAGGGTGAACCCCGCGTCCCGGTCGGCGCGGTCACGCAGGCGGCGGAAGAGCGGAAGCGAATGGATCGTCGAGTTCATCGCGCGAAAGGACTCCCGAAGGCGTCCTCCTCCTTGGGGAGTGGCGGGAAGATCGTCTCGATCTTCAGCTCGGCCGGCTCCTCGGCATCGTCCTTCAGGTTCGGATACCTGAGGGTCAGGGTGACCAGACGGACCGGATAGTCCATCTCCTCGTCCTCGTCGTCCGGGTCGATCGCGTCGGCGGGGGTGTAGCCGCCGGAGTTGCCGTATCCCTGCCCGAACGGGTCGTCCTCGTCCTCCTCCTCCTCGCCGGTGACGAGATCGACCTCCTGCACCTCGATGGTGAAGGAGAACCCGGGGTAGCCGTCGATCTCGCCCGCCATGGTGTCGAGCTCGTGGAACTCGAGCTCGGAGAGGAGCTCGCGCGCGAGCATCCGGACGGTGTTGTAGTGGTGCGCCTGGTACGCCTGGCGCGTCGACCGCTCGCGGATGAGGAGCATCGGGATGATGGTCACGCCGACGAGCGTGATGGTCATCATAATCTCGAGCAGCGTGAAGCCGCGCTCGGAGGAGCCGCGCCGGTCAGTTGAGCTGACTGTCATCGAGGACCTCCGCCTGATGGTAGCCGGGCTCGATGTCGACCTGGCCCAGGATCGGGCTGACGAGGATCGAGTAGAAGGTGTCCGACTCCTCGCGCACGAGGTGGACCGTGTGGCCGGTCGCCACCCCGCGGGGGTCGAACATCGAGAAGACGAGCCCGCCGGTGATCGGCGTCGAGTCGCCGATGGTGACGTCGGCGACGAGGATCAGGTCGGGGAGCTGGGTCCAGCCGAGGAGCTCGGTCTCCCCCTTCCCCTTGACGGTGATGCCGTCCTCCTCGAGCTCGAACGGGTGGATGAAGCGGTACGCCCGGTTCTCGAGGTCGTACTCGAACCGGACCGGCTTCCCCGACACGACGGCGTAGTTGAACGCCTGCTCGAGGTGGCTCGCGACCTGCCGGGCGGACGACTTCAGCCGCTGTCCGGGGAGCATGAAGTCGAGCCGGAAGAAGACGATCCCGAACAGGACCCCGATCAGGCCGACGACGACGACGAGCTCGATGAGCGTCATCCCGCGCGCGCGGTGGGTCTTCGGTCGGCGCATGGTCGGGGCCGGCGTCGGGGACGCCGTCAGTTCTTGATGTCCTTGGAGGAGATGTCGCCGTCCTCGCCCTCGCCGCCCGGGAGGCCGTCGGCCCCGCGGCTGACGACGATGAACTTCCGCGAGCTCTCCTGCGTGTACTCGTACGGGTTGTCCCAGGGGTCGATCAGCCCCTCGGCGTTGTCGATGTACAGCTCGTTGTCGTTGTTCGGATCCGGCTGGGTCAGCGTCTCGAGCGAGTCGGGGAGCCGGTTGTTGTTCAACATGTAGAGCGTGACCGCCTCCTTGATCGTCTGGACGCTCGCCTTGGCCGCGCCGGCCTTCCCCTTGCCGATCATGGGGATGACGTTCTTGACGACGATCGTGGAGAGGATGCCCAGGATCGCGATGACGACCATGAGCTCCATGAGGGAGAAACCCCGAGCCCGAGGTGCGAGGCGATTCTCGGCGGTGGACATGACGTGCGCTCCTTTTTTCCGCTGCGTCGATTCGGTTCGAGTATAGCCCACGATCGGACCTCCCGGCATCCGGTCAGATGCTCGTCGAGAGCTGGAGCATCGGGAGGAGGATCGAGATGACGATGAAGGCGACCACCATGGCCATTCCGAGGATGAGGATCGGCTCGAGGACCGACGTCATCCGGGTGACCGCGACGTCGATCTCCTCGTCGTACGTCTCGGAGAGCTTGTCGAGGATCTCCTCGAGGCGCCCCGACTGTTCGCCGACCGCGACCATGTAGCCGACGGCGGGCGGGAAGATCTTGCTGCTCTTCAGGGGGGTCGAGATGTCCGCCCCCTCCATGATGCGGTTGTGGACGTCGTCGAGGACGCGCGCCACGACCGCGTTGTTCACCACGTTCTTCACGATCAGGAGGCACTCGAGCACCGGGACGCCGGACTTCAGGAGGGCCGAGAAGGTCGTCGCGAAGCGGGAGACCGCCTGCTTGGTGAAGAGGTCGCCGAAGATCGGCAGGCCGAGGAAGAACTTGTCGGTGTTGTACCGGCCGTTCGGCGTCCGCCGGTAGGCGCCGAAGGCGGCCGAGATGCCGAGCGCTCCGAGCGCGAGGAGGTACCAGTAGTCGCGCAGGAACGACGACGAGACGATCAGCAGCTTCGTCGGGGCGGGGAGCTCGTCGCCGCGCGCCTTCACCAGGTCGACGATCTTCGGCACCACGAACGCCATCAGGATCGACACCACGATCACGCCGACGCCGACCATGATGATCGGGTACATCAGCGCGGTGCCGACCTTGTTGCGCATCCGGTTCTGCTTCAGCATGTACTCGGCGAGCCGCCGGAGCACCAGGTCGACGTTGCCGGCCGCCTCGCCGGCCATGACCATGTTGACGTACAGGTCGTCGAAGATCGCCGGGTGATGCCCCATCGCCTCGGCGAGCGACGAGCCGCCGGTGATCCGCTCGCGGATGTCTCGGAAGATCGTCTCGAGGTGCTTCGCCTGGATCTGGTCGGAGAGGGCCCGGATCGCCTCGGCCATCGGGATGCCCGACTCGAGGAGGGTGGCGAACTGCCGCGTCACCATCGCCAGCTCGCCGGTCCGTCGCTTCCGCTTCAGGAAGCTCCCGATCGACAGCTTGGACGACTCGTCGTCCTCCTGGCGGATCTCCTTCAGGTCGACGACGTGGAACTTGTCGCGGCGGAGCTTCTCCCGCGCCTCGCGCGGGGTGTCCGCGTCGCAGATCCCGGTCTTCGTCTGGCCGGCCGGGTTGAACGCCTTGTACTCGTAGACCGGCATCCTTCAGCGGTTCCTCGGGTCGAGCTCCTCTAGCGCGGGGGAGGGCCCCCCGGTGATGGGACGGTCGGCGCGGGCCCCGGCTTCCCGGGAATCGGCCCGCGGCCGGTCGGCGGTCACATTCCGTCGAGCTGCGTGACGCGGAGGACCTCGTCGATCGTGGTCCGACCGTCGCGCACCTTGTACAGCCCGTCCTGGCGCAGCGTGGTCATCGCGTCCCGCTCCATGGCGCTCCGCTTGATGACGGTCTCCGAGTACCGGTCCATGATCTGCTCCTTCATCACGTCGTCGACGGGGAGGAGCTCGTAGATCGCGGTCCGGTCGACGTAGCCGGAGTTGAAGCAGTAGTCGCACCCCTGGCCGACCCAGATCCTGCCGTCCGGGAACGTCTCGAGCGGGACGCCCGCCTCGATCAGCTTCTTCGCCGTCGCGGCGTCCGGCTCGATCTGCTGCTTGCACTTCGGGCAGGTGAGGCGGACCAGGCGCTGGGCGATGACGAGGAGGACCGACGACGAGACGAGGTACGGCTCGATCCCGATGTCGAGGAGCCGGGTCACCGAGGACGGCGAGTCGTTGGTGTGGACGGTCGAGAAGACGAGGTGGCCGGTGAGCGCGGCGCGGATCGCGATCTCCGCGGTCTCGCGGTCGCGGATCTCGCCGACGAACATGACGTCCGGGTCCTGGCGCAGGAACGAACGCAGACCGGCGGCGAACGTCAGGCCCTTCTTCGTGTTCACCTGGACCTGGGAGATCCCCTCGAGGTTGTATTCGATCGGGTCCTCGATGGTCAGGATGTTCTTCTCGGCGCCGTTGATCTCGGACATCGCGGCGTAGAGCGTCGTCGTCTTGCCGGAGCCGGTCGGGCCGGTGACCAGGATGATGCCGTGCGTGAACCCGAGGTAGTGGCGGAACTCCTTCAGGTTGTGCTGCTCCATCCCGATCTCGTCGAGCTTGTAGACCTTGGCGGTCTTGTCGAGGAGGCGGAGCACGATCCGCTCTCCGTACGACGTCGGGATCGACGAGACGCGGACGTCGACCTCGCCCTCGCCGAGGCGGAGCGACGCGCGGCCGTCCTGGGGGAGGCGGCGCTCGGCGATGTCCATCTTCCCCATGATCTTCACGCGGGAGATGATCGCCTCCTGCACCTTCTTCGGCGCCGACTCCATGTCGTACAGGATGCCGTCGACGCGGTACCGGATCTGCAGGCGGTTGGGGAACGGCTGGAGGTGGACGTCCGAGGCCCGCATCTTCAGCGCGTTGAACAGGATCATGTTCACGAGCTTGATGATGGGGGCCTTGTTGGCGACGTTCAGGAGGTCCTCGCCCTCCTCGACCTCCGCCGCCAGCGAGGAGATGTCCTCTTCGGTGAGGTCGTCGAGGGCCTCGCCGACGACGTCCGACTTCGCCTTGGAGGCGCGGTTGATGAGGGAGGTGATCTCGGCCTTCGGCGCGAGGACCGGCTCGACGTCGAGCCCCAGCATGGACGCGAGGTCGTCCATCGGGTGCATCTCGAGCGGGGCGCAGGTCGCGACCCGCATCGTGCCGTTCTCGCGGCCGAGGCCGACGAGGTTGTAGTTCCGCGCGAACTGCACGGGCACCCGGTCGACGTACTCCTTCGGGACCGACTCGTCCCGGAGCTCGCTCCGGACGTCGTAGCCCATGACGCCGCCCATGACCCGGAGGACCTCCGCCTCCGGGAGGTACCCCTTCTGGAGCACCAGGCGATCGATCGTCTGGCCGGTGTCCCCCGCGAGCTTCTTCAGCTCGCGGACCCGGTCCTCGTCGAGGTTGCCGACCGACGCGAGCTCCCGGACGATGAGATCCTTCACCGCTGCGTGTCCTCCGGGGGGCTCACCGGCAGCTCGCCCCAACCGTCGTGCGTGGGGGTGGAAACGGAGGTCGGGCTCCCGACCTCGCCGGCCGGCGGCGAGGCGTACGCCGGGAGGTCGAACACTCCGGCGATCCCCGAGTCGAGGATGCGCGTGTCCGCATTGTCGCGGTCCCAGTCGGGGTCGACGATGTGGATCTTGCCGTTCAGCGCCTCGAGCTCCTTCTTCTTGGCGTAGGAGAGGTCGTCGAGGTTCGCGAAGTCGTCGCTGATGATGTGCGGCGTGATGAAGGCGTAGAGGTTGATCCGGTTGTCCGAGTCGAAGCTCTGCCGGAAGAGGAATCCGAACAGCGGCAGCTCGCTCAGCCACGGCACTCCGTCCTGCGAGTCGATCGATTCGTCCGACACGATCCCGCCCACGACCATCGTGTGGCCGTCCGGCAGCGTCACGCTGGTGTCGATCTCGCGGCGGGCGATCGGCGGCGGGTTCCCCTCCGGCTCGGTGAAGGTCGAGACCTCGAGCTTCACGAGCAGGCGGAGGTAGTTCCCGGCGCTGATCGACGGGGAGATGTTCAGCGTGATCCCCGCCTCCTGGAACTCGTCGAACGACGTCTGGTCCGAGTTGACGCCCTGGTTGACGTTGAACGTCGGGCGCTCGTCGGTGCTGCTGATCACCGCGTTCTCGTTGTCGTTGACCAGGATCGACGGCATCGACAGCACGTTCGTGTCGCCGGTCGACTTGAGCGCCGAGATGATGACCGGCACCGCGAAGTCCTTCCCCGAGAAGATGCCGGCGGTGATCCCCGGCGTGCCGGACGTGTCGGGGGTGAGGCCGCTCGGGACGCGGAAGTCGACGATCCCGTCCCCGTCGGTGTCCGTCAGCGTCGAGAGTCCGAACGACGTCACGCCGAACCCGCGGTTCGAGTCGGAGTCCGGGTTCTCGTCGACCGACACGTAGCCGAGCTCGACGCCGAGGCGCTCCGAGAGGGTCCCGCTGATCTCGACCAGCGCGGTCTCGATCAGCACCTGCCGCCGCCGCACGTCGAGCTTCTTCACGATCTCGAGGACCTGCGCGTACCGGCTCTTCGAGGCGGTGATGATCAGCGAGTTCGACGACTCGTCGGCGACGACGGTCACCGGCTGCTCGAGCGAGCCGCCGCCCGCCTGACCGCCCTGCGCGCCGCTCGCGCCGCCCGACGACTGCTGCGTGTTCTGCGCCCACTCGTTCAGGATCTCCTCGAGGTCCTTCGAGGCGCTGTTCTTCAGCCGGTAGACGTGCGTGTCTCCCCGCGGGTCGACCTCGACGTCGAGCATCCGGATGTAATGGAGGATCTTCTCGAGGGTCTCCTCCGCCGCGACGACGAGCAGCGTGTTGCTGCGCGGCTCGACCGAGATCTGCGGCTCGAGCTCCTGCATCGACGGGGGGAGCCCGGCGTTCGCCGGCCGCCCGGCGCCGCCGGTGCCGCCGACCCCGCGCTCGGCGTCGATCAGCTCCTTCACGATCGGCTGGATCTCCTCGGCGACGGCGTGCTCGAGCTCGACCTTGGCGAAGCGCGGGGTGAACTCGTCCGGCTTGGTGTCGATCAGCTCGAGGAGGCGCTTGATGCCGTAGAGCGTCTGCGCGAAGCCGGTGGCGACGAGCGCGTTCGAGTTCGTGACCGCGCGGATCGACTCGAGCATCGGGTCGGTGAAGTACGTCTGGAGCATGTTCGTCGCTTCCTGGACGTTGACGTACTTCAGGGTGAACGACGTCGTGAGGACGATGCCCGGGTCGTACTTGAACGCCTCGAGCTGGTCGGGGGAGACGACCGGCGCCTGCGACTTGATGTACCCCGGCTTCGTCCCGCCGCCGGACGAGTTCGACCGCCGGATCGCGAAGAACCCGGTGTCCGGCCCCTCCGCCGGGCGCCCGGGCGCGCCGATGTTCCCGTACGGCACGATCACGAAGTCGTACGCCTTCAGCACCGCCTGGAAGTACGGCCAGAACTGGTCGCGCGGCAAGACCTTCCGTCCGATGAACCGGAGGCGGACGTCCTTCGTGTCCACCTCGCTGTAGTTCAGCTGCTTCCCGGTCTGGATCTCGCAGAGCTTGATGAAGTCCTCGAGCAGCGTCCCGTCGATCTCGTCGAACTGGATGAGGATGTTGTCGTTCTCGTCGAAGTCGACTTCCTGGGCGTGCGCCGTCGGCGCGAAAGAGGTCGACGCCAGGACGGTGAGGGCCGCGAAGATCGCCCGCAGGGGTGCCTGCATCCGGATGCCCCTCCCTAGGGTGCTGGGATGGTGATCGGTGGTCTCGAGTGGGATCGTCGAAGATCGCCGCATGACGAATTCGCGTCGAATCCTATGTCGCCCGTGAACCCAAGTCAACGCAACCAAAGACGTTGGAGCGAACTCCCCCGGGCCGGGTCGCGCGGGCCGAGACGCCGAGGTGCTCCGGCCCTCCTCTTCGACGTTCGGAGCGGTGCGACCTTCCCTTCAATTCGCGCCCGGCCGGGGGATGCAAGCCGCGACGGGGGCCGCCCTTGCCCGGATCGCGTCGAACGCCTACGCTCGCCCGCTTCCGCGACCGCGATCGCGGACGCGATCCGAAGTCGAACGACGGAGTCGAGATGCGGTTGTCCGAACTGTTGCGGCCGCAGGCGGTCCTGCTCGGGATCGGCGGCGCCGACAAGTGGAAGGTGATCGAGACGCTCACCGACCACCTGGTCGAGGCCGACCGGCTCGCCGGCGAGCACCGGGACGCGGTGCTCGAGGCGCTCCTCGCGCGCGAGCGGTCGATGAGCACCGGCATGGAGAACGGGGTCGCGATCCCGCACTGCTCGATGGAGCAGGTCGACGACACGCTGGTCGGTCTCGGGGTCGCTCCCGACGGGATCGACTTCGAATCGATCGACGGACGTCCGACGCACCTGATCCTCCTGCTCGTGACGCCGAAGAACAAGACGAAGGTCCACATCCGGACGCTCGCCGAGATCGCCAAGCTCCTGAACGACGAGACGTTCCGAAACGACCTGATCGCCGCCGGCACGCCCGAGACGATCCTCGACCTCGTGCGGAAGCGC